>CAMPCT010000018.1 GCA_946647055.1 uncultured Atopobium sp.
CGTACCTCGCGTCACAGGCCCACGGATGGCCCTCTATGGCCCGCAGCTTGCGCTCCGCCCTCGCGCGGGCCTTGGTCACGCGGGCGTAGGCGATGGCGGCCTCAAGCGTCTCCCGGTCGTGCCACTCAAGCCCGCCGGGTACCGCGCCGCACACGAGCGGCCACAGCTCGTTGTGCACCGGCACGATGTTGTCGGCTGCGTCGTTCTCGCTGTCACCGTCGACGTGCAGCGCCCGGCACCCCTCGGGCCACGGGCCGTTCTCCCGCTCCCAGTTGAAACGGGCGCGGCTCACCCAGTAGTACGTCGGGTGCTTGGCGTCGCGGCAGTCGACCTTCACTTGCCAGACGTTGTGGTCGCCGCGTCGCTCGTCCAGACGCTCGCCCTCGTTGTGCGGGCGGTTGCCCTTGGCGTACGTCGTGGCCCGGCACCGCTCCTGCACCTCGGGCGGCAGGTACTCGTCCCAACGCTTGCCCTTGTTGGCGGGCACGTTCCCCTTGGCGAAGCGCCCGCCGTGCGTGCCGCTGCGCAGCCCCAGCTTGGTCTTGCGATTGGCAATCTGGCTCGTGCGCAGCGGAAAGCCGAACACTCGCTCGTGCTCGGCGCTAATCTCACCCTCGGTGTGGCCGGGGACGAACTCGCGGAACCACGCGTCGCGCTCGGGCGTCCAGATGGTCGGCATGCGGACCTTGCGCACGTAGCCCCGCGACGGGTCCTTCCTGAGCCCCAGCTTGCGCGCGCGGCGGCATATGGCCTGCTCGTCGCGGGGCCAGCCGTCCAGCGCCTTCTCCGCTGCCAGCACGTGGTTCTGCGCCACGGGGTAGCGCTCGCGCAGCCACTCGTCCTCCGCCTCGGTCCAGTCGGGCGCGGTCTTGCGGGTCATGGGGTCACTCCCTTGCGCACGTGGCACCACACGAAGTCAGGCGAGAACAGCGAACCCTTCGCCCAGACAGTGCAGTCGCGTCTGTCGTTCGTCAGGCACTCCATGCGCCGAAAGCCCGAAGGTGGTGCGTCCAATACGCCGAGATAGGTCATGAGCTTGCCCCCTTCTGCCTTTTTCTCTCTGACTGGGCGATGCGCGCCCCATGGTTGCAGCTGTAGCGGCGTGCCCTACGCTGTGCCGACTTGCTACCGCAGCCGTTCATGCGCTTGGTCTCCTTGGCGTGGTGCCCGCCCCTAAATGCCATCGCTCACCCCTCCAGCATCTTCGGCATCTTGGCCGTCTTGGCCCCGGCCCACTCGGCGCGGAACTCCGCGCTCTTGAGGATGGTCTGGGCGCTCGCGTTAATCTCGCGGGCTATGCCCTGAATCGCGTTGGCGCGGCTGATCTCGGCGCGGAGGGCGTCGGCGTCGCCCGCGTCCACCGACTCGATGCGGTCCAGCTCCGCGAAGAGCGACTCGCTGAGCCTCCCGAGCGTGTTCGCGTGCTGCGTTGGTTTCTCTGCCATCGTTTCTCCTCTCTGCGCGCGCGGCAACGCTGGCAACACTTCTCGCGCGCGCGTATTCTTTTCCTCTTTTTCTTTCTTTCTCTCTAAAGCCCCAAGAATGTGCAAGCGTTGAAGCGTTGCCAGATGGTACTTTTTGGCTATCTACCTGCGGGTACACTTGGCAACACATGGCAACGGATGCAATACCTATGTGTTGCCACGTCGGTCGACAACGTACATGCGCACCTTCTTCATCTGGCCTTCGGGGCGCAGGATGCTCACCGATGTGTTGCCAACTGTTGCCAGCAGCTCGCGGCTGAATCCAATCTTGCTGAGCGCGTACCGCTCGCCTGCGGATTCGCACCAGCGCCTGAACCGCTCATAGACCTCCTGCGTGGGCACATGGTCGACGTCCGCCTCCGTGATGCCCTCGTCGAGCATCCAGCGGCGCACCACGCTGTTGTCCGTGCGGATGTCCTCTATCTCCGCCACCATGTCCGGCATCTCGGTGAGGCGGTCGCGCCCGTCTGCCAGCAGGTCGTGCAGGGCCATCACGCCGAGCACGGCGAAGCGCCGCAGGTTCTCGGGCCGCGTCAGCTTCTCGAGGATGTTGGGGTCAAAGTCGGGGTCGTCGGGCGTGAACGTGCGGCGGAAGGGCACGAAGGCCAGCCGCCGGAACACGCCGTCCGTGGTGTCTGCGAGCCGCGGCATGGCGTTCATCGAGAACACCATCGTCGCGCTCGGCTTGAAGTCGAACGGGTCGTGGTACTTGCGCTCCGCCTTGATCTTGTTGCCGGTCACCAGCTTCTTGAACAGCGACAGCTCGTTGCCGTGCAGGAAGCCGTCGGGGATGTCGTCGCCCAGGTTGGCCAGCTTGCCGGTCAGCTCCGCGGGGCCGTACTTGTCGCCGAGCGCCGCGATGTCCATCGAGGTCACGTTCTCGTCGCCGAGCAGCTCGCGCACCACGTCGATGAACGTGGACTTGCCGTTGGCGGCGGTGGACGTCCCGTTGGTCGGGCGCCCGATGAGCATGGGAGACTGCGACAGGACGCGGCGGCAGCACATGCACGCGCCTATGACCTCGCACATGGCGGCCATGGTGGCGGCGTCCCCGTCGGCCACCGACTCGATGAAGCGGTCCGCGTCCCCGTAGGGCGCGTCCACGTCCCACGAGACCGGCAGCGTGGCGGTGACCAGCATGTCGGGCGTCGGGTCCACGGCGCGCTCGTTGAGCACGTCCCAGGTCACGTCGGAGAACTGGACGTAGTAGCCGCCGTCGAACGAGCTGGACGACACCTTGGGCGCGCGCACCTCGAGGTACTTTATGACCTCGTTGCGCATGTCGCTCTTCGCGTCGTCGGCGTACTCCAGGCACAGCCACTCGAGCGCCCGCTTGTCGAACGCCCAGCGGCGCCCGTTCCATGCGGCCAGCGCGCCGTCGATGTAGCGCGCGTGGTTGAGCCGCAGCACGTTCTGCGCGAGCAGGTTGGCCCTGATGGCCCCCTTTTCGGTGCGGAACGGCGCGACCTCTCCCGCCGCCACTGCGGACGCCTTTCCGGGCGCGCCCACGCCGACGTCCTCGCCGCGCATGGTTCCCTGGCCGTCGTGCCCGGCGCCGTAGCGGCAGACCTGCCGAATGACTGAGCGCAGCTCGCCCTCGGCCATGGGCTCGTCGCAGCGCTCCGCGTTGGCGCGCCGCATCATGGCGTCTATGGCGTCGTCGGGGTAGCCGCGGTGGCGGAGCGAGCAGCCGTAGCGGAACAGGGCGTCGTTGCGCTCTCCCGTGCGGATCCGCTCGGGCATGGCGAACGTTGCCTGCTGCGGCGCGCCGTCCACCGTGCCGCCGTTGCGCTGCACGTGGTCGATGAGGTTGTACACGGCGCCGTTGGCTTTGGCGATGCCGCACTCCCACGGAGCGCGGCCCCTCATCCAGCGGTATCGGTTGCCGTTCTCGTGGACGGACGGTGGCGCGACGATGTAGGAGCCGTCGCTGCGCACGTCAACGCCCAGCTCGTGGTTCACGCTCGGGTGGATGTTGGTGCGGTCGGTGCGGTAGAGGTAGTGGAGCCCGCCGCGCCCCGTGATGGCGGTCGCAGTGGCGGGCAGGTCGCCGTGGACGTCCTCCCACTCGTTGAGTGTGTCGAGGCCGTGCACGCCCTTCTCGTCGTCCTCGTCGAAGTCGAGCACCAGCAGCCCGTGCGAGGTCGTCCCGCACGTCACGCCGATGTTGTAGCGAGGCTCCTTGGACCAAATCTCTCTGGCGCTCTCGGGATCGTCGAACCAGCCGTTGAGGCCGTCGTTCATGGCGGGGCGCTTGCTCTGGACGTGCAGCGGGAAGATGCCGAAGCCGTTCTCGCACATCCACACGGCGGACGCGCCCAGCTCGGACATCCCGGCGGTGTCGGTTCGCGTCTCAGGCGTCATGCGGCACCCCCAGCAGCTCGCAGATCCGGCGCGCGGTGCCCTTGGGATGGACGAACTCGAAGCGGCAGCCGTGGCGCTCCTCGAGCGTCGCCATGATGCGGGCGACGGTCTGTCCCTTGATGGGCTTGCCGTGGTACTTGCGGCAGCGGCCCGCGGCGTTTGGGTCGCAGAGCAGCCTCCGGTACCACTCGCAGCGCCTGCATGCGTCGTTCGTCCACCGCGCCACGCTCTCCACGCTGCGGTACGGCGCGCCGCACTCCACGAGCACGACGAGCCTGCAGCCCGCCTCGCGCGCCCGCTCCATCTCGCGGACGAAGCGGTCGTGGTCGCGGCCCACGTCCATGGCCACCTCGGCCAGCCCCTGCTTGGTGTCGACGCTAACGTTGGAGCCGTCCACCATGTAGTCGCCGAAGTCGAGCTTGCGGTACTCGTAGGGGATGCCGTGGGCGTCCAGCCACCCGTCTATGTTCTCGTGCTTTCCGATCTTCTGTCGTGTGTCGATGAGTATCATTTCTGGAACCTCGGAAACGGGAGGGCGGCGCGGCGAGTCGCTTCCGCGCCGCCTCCGCGACGGGATGGGCTTAGTCGAACGGGATGTTGCCGGTGTAGGCTGCGACGCCCTGCGCGGTGACGGTGCGGCCGCCGCCGACGCCCTTGCCGGACGTTCCGCCGCCCTGCAGCGCCTTCTTCTCGCGCGGCTTCACCTTGCCGTCGCGCACGTCCTGCGCGGGGACGACCTGGCACACGGACAGGCGCGTCGAGACCTCTCCGTCGTTGCGGCGATACTCCTCCTCCTGCAGGTTGATGCCGACGGAGCGCCCCACGAACATGTCGAGGCGGCCTGCGTCCCACGCGGCGAACGGGTCGAAGCCCGGGTTGGATGCGGCGATGGCCTCGAGGCGGCCCTTGAGCATGCCCAGCGCCGTCTCCTTGTAGCTCAGGAACAGGTGGTGGGCGTAGGGGTGCGAGCGGCCCCACGCGTCGTCGTAGTGGCCCGCGTGCTCGCCCTCGGAGATGTCCCAGACGACCTCCACGTACTCGCGGTCGGCGTTGTCGACGGCATCGGTGATGCGCGCCACGTAGCCCCCGGCGGGCAGCTGCGTGAAGCCCCCGTCGGTCGACGCCTGCACGTTGCTCCAGTTGACGCTTCTCATTTGTTCTCTCTTTCTCTGATGGTTCTCAGCTTGTTCTCGAGCAGCCGGTCGCGCGGGTCGAAGCAGTGGGTGGACGACCCGGCGAGGGCGCACTGGTACGCGTCCCACGTCCGGTCGAGCGCCACGTCCTCCGCGCATCCGGCTGCTATGAGCCTCTCGTAGTGCTTGGTGCACTCGCGCACCATGGCGAGCGCGGTGGGGGCGCTAGGCAGCTCCGCCGCCGTCATTGCTCCACCCCAAAAAGTCGCGCAGCCCCGCGTCCACCACGGCGAGGTCGTTGGGCTGCTCGGGCGCGTCGAACGCCCCGCAGCTCTTGGCGGGCGGCTTGCCGTCCACCACGAACTTGTACTCGCCGCCGGAGCACTCCGCGAGTATGGCCACGTTGACCATGCCCAGCAGGTTCACCTTCTCGTTGAGCAGCTTGCCCACGGTGGCTGGGACGGTGTTGCCGTGCGCGTCCGTGTCGGTGTGCATGGTGAGGTAGACGATCACCTCGCCGGGCAGGTCGTTCAGGAACTCCACGAACCGGTACACGCGACCCGCTATCTCCTTGTAGACCTCGAACTGGTCGTGGTAGCGCTCGTCCCCCCACGAGCCGCGCATGTAGATGTCGGTGATGCAGTAGCCGAAGTCGTCCACCACGACGATGGGGTAGCGCTCGGCGTACTGCTGGACGATGGACGCGAGGGCGCCGAAGTCCTTGGTGCGGGCGAACTTCTTGCCGCCGCGGAAGGGGAGCATCGTCTTTTCGACCTCGATGAGCCCGTACCAGTCGTTGGGCAGGTTGCGCAGCGAGTAGGTCTTGCCGGAGCCGGACGGCCCCAGAATCAGGACGGGGACGGCCATGCTACTCGCCCCCTTCCAGCAGCCCCGCGATCGTGGCGGGCAGCGCGTTGCCGAGCGCCGCGGCCACCTTCTCCGGGCGCACGCGCAGGGTGCCGCCGGGCTTGATGCCCGCGGGCACGCTCACCGCCTCCATGCCGTCCAGCAGCTCGCCCGTCTCCTTGGCGTACTGTTCGGCGAGCCGGACGACGTTGCGCACCACGTACTGCTCGCACCAGCGCTCGAAGTCGGGGTCGTCGTCCGCGAGCAGCGCGGCGGCGTCCACCACCACGGGCTCGGTGCGCTCCTTGGTCTTGGCGAAGCCGTACGTGCCCACCTTCTGGCCGTTCAGGCGCACCTCGAACGCGGTGGCGCCCGTCTGCTGGTAGAGGTCGAGGTAGAACCCGTTGACCTCCCCGCGCAGGTTGTCGGGCACGCCCGTCTTGAGGTCCGCGCCTATCGTGTTGTACACGGCCTGCTCCACGGCAAGCCTCTCTATCCCGTTCAAAAAAGTGCCTCCTAGCTGGCCTTTGGCCATTCGTTTTGGTTCTTCACAGAAACTTCTTGAGCTTCGCGGCCATGCGCTCGCGCCTGCGCTGCTCGGTCCTGAGCTGCCGCGTGAGGCGGCGCACCTCCCACTGCTCGAGCGCGACGGCGTACGCGTCCGCGTCCCTGTCCCGCTCGTAGCGCGTGGCGTTCGGGTCCTTGCGCGGCCTTGGCGGCCTTGGCTCGGTCACGCGCGGCACGCCGGTGTGCGACTCGCTGCGCTCGTACGCAGCCCTCGCGGCCGCCGGCATCCTCGCCATGAGGTCGGACATCTCCGCCTCCTCCTTGGCGAGCCTCCTGCGCAGCTGGCACGGCCGGCATATGCCGGTCTCGCGGGCGGTGGCGCTGCGCCTCCCGCACGCGGGGCACACGACGGTGCGCGGCTCGTGGTGGCGCAGGCTGACCGGGACGCCCTGCTCGCGCAGCCGCCGGGCCATGTGGCGGACGGACTCCGCGGAGCGGCCGAGGCGCGCGCATATCTCGCGCTCCGGGACGGCGCCCGCGCTCTCGATGAGGTACGCGACCTCGTCCATCGTCCAGTCCACCCGCCTGCCGCCGATGCGCATGGGTCGCTAGCCCTCCGTCCCCGCGAGCCACGCGGCGGACGGGCGCATGTCGGCGCCCAGTCCCTCCGCGCGGTCGCTGTAGTCGAGCGCCCCGGCGATGCCCATGCCGATGGCGAGCGTCACGACGAGCGCCACGGCGAGCAGCGCGTCGCGCGCGCGGTCTGCTAAGATGGCATTGCCTGCATCGGTGCGGGCTGTGGGGCGCGGACTTGCTTGGTGGCGGCTGCGTCCCTTTCTCTTTTCCATTCCTGATACCTTCTCTCGTTCTCGGGGTTTGCGTAGTACCTCGTGACCTCGCGCATGACGCTCCGCGCGAGCGCACGCCTGGTCGCGGCGTCCACTACTCGCCGCGGGGCGGGACGGGCTGGTCGGTGTAGACCTGCTCGGTGTTGCCGGGCGTGACCTCGTCCATGCAGATCTCGGCGGGCTGGGGCTCGTCCACGATGCGGACGACGCGGTAGTCGCCGCCGTTGGTCGCCACGCGCATCTGCGCCGCGTAGACCTCGGCGCCCTCGCGTGTCCTGTAGCTTGCGGCGAACCACCCGAACCCGCCGTCGATGAAGCGGACGACCGCCCAGTTGGTGCCCTTGAGCACCTGAGCCGGGGTCATGCTCATGTAGTCGCTCATCTGTATCGCTCCTTCCAGATTTCGTTAAACGGAATTGCTAGGCCAAAAAAAGAGAGCCAACGGCGTCCCTGAGCAGCTTGCGCCCCGGCTCGTTCATCTGCTCGTAAAGACCAACGAGGTCTGATAGGTGGTACTCGCCGGGGTTAGTCTCGCGCAGGGTGTACGTTGGGCGAGAAACGCCGCAGATGGATGCGGCTTTTTCTAGCGAAATGCCAGACGCACGGCGCGCCGACTCGAACCCTTCGCTGTCTATCTTCATGGTCACCTCCTTTCGACATATACAGCTTAACCTACGATTACGTTAAACGCAATAATTATTCTGCAAAAAGAAATTGCCAAGTTGTAAAATCATAATTAACGCAACACGGAAGGAGCGGCCATGGGACTGCCTGAGAACATCGACGCGCTGCTGGTCAAGTTCGACATCAACCAGGAGTCGCTCGCACGCGTCGCGGGGGTCGCCCCGGCGACGGTCACGCGGTGGCGGCAGGGGTCGCAGATGCGCAGGGGCTCGATCGAGAAGATATGCGAGTTCTTCGGGCTGAGCGAGGACGACTTGCTCTCCGACTCGTACGGGCTCGCGGCGAAGGAGCACGGGCGCTTCGGCGGCGTCCCGGTCAATGCGGGCGACGACGCAACGGTCCCGCTCGTCACCCTGGGAAGCGTGCACGCCGGGCCGCTCTCCGAGGAGGGGGAGGCGGAGCGGACGGTGGACGTCCCCGCGTCCCTGCTGAGGTCGCACCCGTGCGCCCGGGCGCTCGTGGTGGAGGGCGACTGCATGGACCGCGTGGCCCCGCCGGGCATGTGCGTGGTGTACGACCCAGACATGGAGCCGCGCAACGGCAGCGTGGTGATAGTCGAGACGGAGGGCTACGACGCGGTGATGCGCCGCTGGTACCGCGGCGGCGACACGCTGATGCTCGTTGCGGACAGCCACGAACGGCACCCCGACATAGTGCTGCACGAGGACGACGGGCCGATCCGCGTGGTCGGCGTGGTGGTTTGGGTCCAGAGTTCGGAGGAGATGAGCTGATGGACGGCAAGAGGGTGCCCATGTGGGCGAGAATCGCGATAGTGCTCGTCACGCTCGTGGCGGCCGCGCTGATAGTTGTCCTGCTCGTGGGCGGGCTCGGCGTGGGCGACGGCGGCGAGACGCAGGGGGACGCCACGGAGCAGACGGAACAGGCACCGGACGACTCCGCGCAGGTGTTCGAGTTCCAGTCCATGTCGGTCGAGTACCGCGACACGCAGGACGTTACGGGCAACGCCCTCGTCTCGTTCGCCGTCACGAACAGGCTGGACGTCCCGGTGCGCGTCATGTTCGAGGGCGTCGTGGTCAACGACCAGTTCGACGTGCAGACGCTCGGCGGCAGCAACGAGGACATAGCGCCGGGCGACACGGGCGCCGCGTCCATCTCGTTCGGGGTCACGACGCAGACAACGCTGGAAGGCACAGAGGACCTCACGTCGGTGGCCGCGGACGTCGTGCTCGTCGACGCGACCACGGGCGAGCGCGTGGCAACGGAGCGCATCTTCGTGGCTATCTAGATAAATAGATGCGCCCCGCGTCATGCTTGGCGGCTACGCGGGGCTCTTGCCAATCCGTCGGTCAAGGAGGAAGGCGGCATCATTATATGTCAAAGACGGCACGCGACCGCGCGGCGATATACGCGCGGTTCTCGTCGCACAACCAGCGCGACGAGTCCATAGACATACAGCTCGAGAACTGCCGGGCCTACTGCGAGGAGCGCGGGCTCGCCGTGGTGGGGGAGTACTGCGACCACGCGCAGACGGGACGCGACACCAACCGCGCCGCGTTCCAGCGCATGCTGAGGGACGCTGACCGGCACCTCTTCGACTTCGTGGTCATATATAAAGTTACCCGCATCATGCGCAACCGCGACGAGATGGCGCTGCTGCGCCTGCAGCTCGCGCGGGACCGCGTGGAGATACTCTACGCGGGCGAGAGCATCGCGCAGGGCAGCTCGGGCGTCCTGCAGCTCGGCATGCTCGAGGTGCTCGCGGAGTGGGAGAGCGCCCTCATGGGCGAGCGCATACGCGACGGAATACAAAAGAACGCGAGGGACTGCCGGGCCAACGGGCGCCCGATGTTCGGCTGGGACATCGTGGACGGCCGATACGTGGTAAACGAGCGCGAGGCCGCGGCGCTGCGCGAGTGCCGGCGCATCATCATGTCAGGCGGCTCCGTGGCGGACGCGGTGCGCTCGATGGAGGGCATGCGGGGCAAGCGGGGCGGGCGGATCACCCAGCAGGTGCTCGCCAAGATGCTCGTGCGGCCGCAGAACTACGGCACCTACATGTACGCGGGCGTCGTCGTCGAGGGCGGGATGCCCGCGATCTGGACGAGGAGGGAGCAGGAGGCCATGGTTGACGCGATGTCCGCGGGCTGCAAGCCGCGCAGGGGGCCGGAGCAGGAGTGGTACCCGCTCACGGGACGACTCGTCCACGTCCACGCCGACGGGACGGCGTACGGCATGCGCGGGGTCTCCGGCACGTCCCGGCATGGCAGCCGCTACCATTACTACCAGTGCCGCAAGTGCCGCCACACGCTGCGCAAGGACGCCACGGAGGCCATGGTCGCCGACGAGCTGCGCCGCGTGCTCGAGTCCGAGGCCGTGCGCGAGCGGATAGCCGACATGGTTATGGACGAGGACGCGTGGCGCGACGAGGGCCCCAGCGAGTCTGACGTGGTGGCCGCGGAGCTCGCCGAGGTCGAGCGGGCGTTCTCGAACATCCTGGACGCGATGGAGATGGGCGTCGTCCCGCCCGGCACGCGCGAGAGGGTGGACGCCCTCAAGGAGCGGCAGGCGCTGCTCGAGCGCGAGCTGCGCGAGGCCCGTGCCGTGGAGGGCATGCGGCTGGACCGCGACCGCGTGCTGCACTGGCTGGAGCAGGCGGGCGAGCACGACGGGGACGCGCTGACGTCCATGTTCGTGAGCAGGGTGGAGTGGCACGACGACGGCACGCTGCGCGTGGTCTGCCTGTTCGACGACGAAACCCCCCGCCATGAGGGGGCGAGGGGTTCGTACGAAGGTCGCATGGTGGAGCTCGGGCGAGGTTGTGCGAACACGCGGATATATGCGACTAGCTGCGGGTTCGTGATCGTGGTCGACTCGGGGCGGGCTACATCTTCCTATCGGTCCGTCTCGGCCTGAACTCGTCGCAGGTGTGAAGGCACCGCGGGCACACGAGCACGTACCACGTGCCGCCGCGCACCGTGCGGTCACGTCCGATATCTTTCATCTCGCCGCCGCACTTGGGGCAACGCCGTCTCATGGCTGCACCACCACGAAGGCGAAGCAGAGCGCATGGATGAGCAGCCCCACGACGGCGGATGCCATGGCCGCGACAAGCACGGCGAGCCCGCAGAGCAGCGCTATGCGCCGGATCGGGTGCATCATCGGTCGGTCACCTCCATCTGCTCGCCGTCGGCATCGAGCCGTGGGCAGCATCCCCCGCGGTCGTTGACGAGGTACTGCATCCCCGTGTCCGGGTCGATGAGCACGTACCAGCGGATGAGCTGGCCGTCGTAGGTCGCGGTCGCGGTCAGAGAGTCGTGCGCTTGCTTTCGGGCCTTTCCGGTCGCGGCGTCATTGGTCTGCTTGGCGAGGATGCCGCAGAACACGCCCAGCAGCGAGAGTATCAGCACCACCACAACCACGACCACGCACCCGCTGTGGTCGGTCTCGCGCCGCTTTGTCCCGCGCCGAATGTCGTAGTCGTACCTTGTGCGCTTGGTCACGACTCCCACTTCCCATCGTTGAGGCTCTGTTGCAGCGCCTTGGCCGTTGCATCACCGAGCACGCCAGCCTTGTCAGCGGCGCAGCTGTACCCGTGAAGATAGAGCCAGCCTTGCAGCATAGAGACGGTGCCGCTAGCTATGACGCCCGTGGGGTTGGGCACGCCGAGGATGCGCTGGACGGCGAGCATCAGCTCTGAGCCCGTTCCCTCGTAGGTCACGGAGGTAAGCGCCGGGTAGCTGCCCTTGCATTCCTCAAGCTGACCCGAGACTACACCTGTCTCCTTGACCCCGACCTGCCTCTGCCACTTGGTCACAGACAACTTGCCAATAGCGCCGTCGACCACCAGCTTGCCGTCTACAGGCGCGGGCGTTGATTCGTCCGACCAGTTGGGGCGAACGACGCCGCAGACGGTGCCGAATGCCCGTGTGCGGCGAGCTACGACCCCGCCGTTGCTCTGCGAGCCGCTGCTGGTGTTGGAGGTGTTGCCCTCTATCGTCTCTAGGTACGTGCCATGATTGGCAACGACGATGCCCACGTGGTCGGACTCGCCGTCGCTGCCCCAATCGAAGTACACGACGTCTCCGGGCTGTGCCTGTTCGACGGGCACGGTGCGGCCTTGGGCCTCGGCCTCGGCGAGCATCGCTGGGCAGTACGCGCCGGGAAGGCCCGCGCACTCCGCGTCGGACTCGTCAAAGACATAGCTCGTGTACATGGCGCAGTACGGCACGCCCGACTGGCCGTAGTAGCTCTCGCCCGTCTTTTGCGCGTACCAGCGCCCGTACTTGGTACCCGGTTCAGGGTCGTCCCAGCGAGAGTAGCCTATCTCCGCAGCGGCCACTCGGAGTACATCATCAGCCGTCGCCATGGCATCACTTCCCCCAGAGCTCGTCGGTCGGGTCAATCTGTGCCGTGTCGCCCATGTGCTTTGCGCCCGAAGGCTCGTGGCCATGAAGCCCATCCTTGCTACGGAGCAGCATCTGGTACCACTCCGCATTGCTTATCTCGGGGTGCATCTCCGCGTAGATCTCCAGCAGGCTCCACAGCTCCATCAGCGCCAGCGACACGGTGATGGTCAGCAGCACCGGTTGGAACCCCAGCTCAAGCCCGCCCAGCAGCATTGCGTCTATCACGTCCGCGACGGCCACCATGCCGAGGTTGGAGAGCTTGCGCACTAGCCCCTCGCGGAACTCGTGGCTTGAGAAGTCGTGCTGCACGAACATAGCGTTGAAGCAGCCCAGCAGCACGTCGAGCAGCCCCAGAGCGCAGAGGGCGATGATGGCCACCTGAGCCTTCGGGTCCATGAGCGGCAGCGCGAAGTAGTGGAGCGGGGCCATTACGCATCCTCCCCGTTGATGGGCGTGACCACATAGCCGCCGTCAGCGCCGCGTGTGATGGTGGCCACGTCATGCAGCTCCAAATCCAGCATGTGCCAGCCCTCTATCTTGCCGATGGAGAGCGAGGTCTCTGAGCGCCCGCCGTCGTAGCGGCAGAGGTCCAGCTCGCCGTCGCCGGTCACGTCGTAGCGCACAATCTCATGCTGCCTGGTCACGTAGCCGGGTGCCCAGACGGGGTAGATGTCCGTGGGGTGCTCCAGCTTGTACACGCGGCCCTGAAGGTCGGCGATGAGTGCGGCCACGTCCATCTGGTCTGCGTCGCTCGCGTGCTCCGCAGCCATGGTGCGCAGCTCGTCGCGCTGCTCTCCGGTCAGCTTGCCCTCAAGCCAGATGCGGTCGATGCGGTCCTCGATGTCGGCGAGGACGTAGCCGCCACAGCCGATGGTGGTCTTGAATGCGCCGTAGTAGTCAATCATGTCTGCTCCTAACTGGTTGCGAGGGCCGCAAGCTGCGCCTCGATGTTGGCGATTACGATGCTCAAATTACGCTCGTAGGTCACCTCAAGCGTGGGCGTTGCGCTGCCGCCCGTGGCCCAGATGGTTGCGTAGGGCACGGATATCGCGGGCAGGGTGACGGTGCCGAGCGGGATTTCGACGGGAGTGGCGAGCTTGTAGATAACGGTAGCGCCATCCTCAAGCCCTCCGGTAGTGCTCATCGCGTCGGTGCCCACGGTGGCCGTGATGCCGTCCGTGGTGGCGGTCGTGGTCACGCCGATGCGCTGCGTGAGCGTCACGTAGCCCCTCGCGTCGACGGTCAGCTCGTCGCGCGTGCCGTCCGGCAGGGAGCGGAGCTGGTGGCCCTGCAGGTTGATGGTGGCCGTGGTGGCGGAGTACGGCTCGTACTCGGCAATCTCTGGAAGGCTCGCGGGCACGACCATGATGCGTGTGCTGCCACCCGAAGCCACGAGCGACGAGAGGTTGGTGTAGATTACGCCGAGGTAATAGATGTTCCCGTCGCTGTAGAACTCGATGCCGTTGCGTATCATCTCGTGGTTCTTCGTGCCGAGAGCGCCAAAGATGATGCCGCCGTTGACGTTCTCGCTCCACTCGACCACGCGCCAGCGACCGGCGGGAAGCCGTATTGCGTGCGCCTCTTCCAGCTCGTAGTTGCTCGCGTATGCAGCTGTGCCGTAGACCGCCTTGTCCTTGCCAAAGGCCCTCGCGCGGCCGCCGGACGTGCCGGTGGTGCTGAACGTGAAGCGGCCCGTGCCGTCGTTTTTGACGGTCAGCGAGTATATGCTGTACGTCTGCTCGAAGTTCGTGTCGAAGACGTTGGCCCCGGCGAACGTCAGCTCCAGCGCGTCAACGCTCTCGATTTCCACCGGAGCCTCGGGCGTGGGCGTGCCGTCCTGCGTGCTGTTGCCGCCCACGGCAAGCGTGGTCGGCTTCGCAGCGATTGCGTCCGATGCCGCAGCGGGGTTGCCGGTGAGGGTGCCGGTGATGGTAGCACCCGTGCCGTCTTGGCCGTCGAGCACGTCGAAGCTGTGCGCACCCGCAACGTCGGTGATGGTGACGCTGTGGCCGCCCGTGATGGGGGCCACCTCGACCGTCGGGCTTGTGCCGTCCGCACCAGCGGGTCCGGTGGGGCCGGTCGCCCCTGCCGCCCCGTCGTGGACCGTCGCGGTCGTGGTGCCGGCCTTGTCCGTGACGGTGATGGTCGCGCCGCTCGCGGTCTGCGTGACGGTCGCCGTCGGGCTGTAGCCGTCAGCGCCCGCGGGGCCCTGAGGGCCTGTGGCACCGGCGGTGCCGTCCATCACAGGGATGATGCTCAGCGGGAGCATGTGCGTGCGCAACGTACCACCGTCGTTCACGACGATGGAGATGTTTGCTTGCGTTTGGTTGTAGAAGGGAATGTCGGTGTCCCACGTGAATCGCATGTAGCTGCTCATGCCTACCGTCTGCCACGTGGCGTGCATCCAGCTTGGGCCGCTGAACGTCGCATTGACTATCACAAGCTGCTCGCCGCCACGGTAGGCATACGGCAGGATGGGTACGTCACCCACCTTCGTCTTATTGTCCTTGGTGACGCCCACCTCGATGGTGCTCGTGCTTATGCCGTAGGAGTAGCCGTCCTCGCCGTCACTGAGCTGTGCCGTGGTGGTGCCGCTGCCATCGGTCACGGTCACGAGAGCGCCTGTGGCGTTGCGCTCCACCTTGGCGGTAGGGCTTACGCCGTCAACGCCGTCTCGGCCATCCTTACCGTCGATGAGCTGCGCCGTGGTCGTGCCGTCTCGGTCGGTCACGGTGATAGTCGCGGTGTCACCATCCTTGGTCACGCTTGCCGTGGGCGTGAATCCGTCGAACACGCGGATGATGGAGAACTCTAAGGTCCGCCCCCGCGTAACGCCGTCCGAGGTCGTGAAGGTGACCCGTATGCTCTTGCCAGCGACGTTGGTCGTGGGGACGCCCTCCGTGACCTCGAAGACCACCTGACTCGTGCCGATGTGTCTCACTCTAAGCCACTGCGGCCACGTCTGGTTGTCGAGCGTGATTGTGGTCGTGAGGGGTGTCATGCCCTCGTAGACCTGCACGTAAAGGTTCAGCAGGGCGGTGGCTGCTATCGTGCCGTCGGCGTTGCAGTGGACGGTGATGCTGGGCGTGCACGTCCAAGACAGTGCGTCGATGCCGTCCTCGCCATCCTCGCCATCCATCACGTCGAACGTCTGCGTGACAAGCCCCTCGGGGCTGTCGTGCGTGATGGCCACGCTATGCCCGCCCTCGACCTCGCTCACCTCCACTTGCGGCGAGTAGGCTGAGCCGACATATGCGGGGTCTAGCTCAAGAGTGATCTCATCCATTCGTAAGCCTTTCGTCCAAGATGTTCGAGCCCCACGTCGCACGCTTCTGGTTGGTCACGGCGCGATAGTCGTTGCTGTCAACGATGTTCGCCTGCACCCGCACCTGTCCGTGGTCGAAGAGCGCCGTCTGCTCCTGCGTGAGCGTCACTTGGCACAGGATGCCGTCGCTCACGTGCGACCATGGCGGGTTCTTGACGGTCACGGAGCGGTCACCCTGCCTGAGCGTCACGTACACGTCGCAGGTCTCGTCGACCTCCTGTGCGCCGATGATGCGCACGGGCTGCGTGGGCGTGGCCCACCTCTTAGCCATACTGGGCCTCCAATCTCTCTTCCATTGCTGCGAGCCTTTCCTCAAGCTGCTCGACCCTGCGCTCAAGCTGCTGCGCGTAGGCCACCAGCGGGGCTATCAGTGCGGTGTAGTCGAGCGTGAGCGGGTCGAAGTCCAGCGACTCGTCGGTGTGCTGCTCGGAGACGGTAACGGTGTCCCACGCGTCCGGTTCTGCTTCTTGCACGTCCTGCGCGTAGAAGCCCACATGCCGCTCGCCGTCCTTGGTGTAGAGCGCGGGCCTCAGTGCCCTTACGAAGGCGCAGGCGTCCTCGCCGAGGTAGGCGTGGTGTTCCTTGAGCCGTCTGTCTGAGTTCTGGGTGAGGGAACCGGCAATCCACATCGAGCCGTAGTTGGTCAGGTACATGGCGTTTTTGCGGCTGCCGGTGCCGTTGCCAACTATGACGAGGTGGGTATTGTCCGTGACGTTGTATGAACCGGATACGTGCTGATAATCGCCGCTTGCCGTGGTGTGGTACCCCTCGGCATGGCTGTAGTTCCCGCTTGCCTCGGTGTAGCCGCCCTCTGCGTGGGCGTTAACCCCGCTGGCGGTGCAGCTGTAGCCCTCCGCGTGTGAGCCTTGGCCGCTTGCCACGCTGCCAGAGCCCTCCGCATGCGAGCCATATCCCCCGCTCGCCTTGGTGCCAAAGCCCTCGGCGTGGGAGTACCATCCGCTTGCCTCGACGTTGTAGCCCAGCGCGTAGCTGTAGAGCACGACATTGCTTCCGCTTTTGCGCACTCCGAGGGTGTACGCCTTTAGTTTTTCTCCACTGGTCTTGAATGTGACCACAATTCTCGCGCCGCTGGCTGGCGCGGTCGTGAATAGTATCTGGTTGGTGGTCACTGTGTAGTTTGTGACCGTCGAGCCATTCACTGTGACGGTAGGCGCATTTGCGGGAGTGCCGCTGAGCGTGAAAGCCCTCTGGCTTCCGTTGCCTGTGAACGATTCCGTCAGTGTGGCATAACCGCTGGAATCGCGCAGGTCGGATATATGAAGATAGCAATTGCCCTCTCTGTCGAAGAGTTGCAGGGAGTGGTAGTCGAACTCTGCGCGAGACTCGCCGCTTGCTTTGCCTATCCGAACCTTACCAGCGCCGACTTTGGTGCGCTCGGTGCCGTCCTCGTCGTAGATTCCGACACCACTGCCGCTGATGTTCGTGCGGGCGCTAGTGCCGCTGTAGCCCACGTCTAGGCCGTTGCTTGCCGAGTACGTGAGGTAGTTCGTGGCCACCTTGCGGGCGTCGTCTGCCGCCTGTGCTGCATCATCGGCTGCCTGAGCCGCATTGTTGGCTGCGGTCGTAGCATCGTCTGCCGCCTGAGCTGCGTCGCTGGCCGCCTGAGCTGCGTTGTCGATGCCTGTGGTGATGGCCTGAGCGGTGCGGCCCCCGATGTTGGCCCCGGTGCCTATCACGAGCGTGTTCTGGTCCAAGTCCCAATAGCTGCCACCGCTGGCGTTGCCGATGATGCCGGTGGTGATGTTGCTGGCGGTGAGCACGTCAGTGGCGATGAAGCCGCTCGTGAACACGGTGCGCCAGTTCCAGTCACCTGATGTGGTCTTGCTGTTGGCGATGCGGATGGTGCCGCCCTTTATCTCGACCACCTGATTTGCCTCAAGGCCCGTTGCGGGGTCTGCCACCGGCACGTCGTAGGTGCGGATGCCCTCGGTCTCGGTGATGTAGGTGTAGCCGCCAGTCGCGCCAATCTCCAAGTTGATGCGGTCGAGCAGGTACGTGAGGTATCCGGTGGTGGCCTGTTGGTCGTTGATGGATGTGATGCGGGTCTCCACCTCGTTCAGGCGCTTAGCGAAGCCCGCCATCTTGAGCGTGATGGCCTCGGAGACGGAGCCTATGGTGAGCTGCACCTTGGAGCCGTCGATGAGCGAGTACTTCATCTTGAGCACGCGAGCGTCGATGCGAAGGCCATCCTCGGCGAATGCCTTGTCTACCACGACCACGTTGTCACCGAGCGACACGCCAAGCGGGTCAAGCCCGGCCATTGCGAACTGCGCAACGTCGGCCTCGTAGCTCACGCGAGGCGTGGTGTACTCGCTGATGTGCTCAAGCGCCCATGCCTTTAGCTCTGCGGGGTCCTCGTAGGTGTCATTGAGCACGATTGCGTAGGGGTACTCCCAGCCACCGGAGCCGTCAGGCACGCGGGCGCGGCTCACGGCAGACGAGTCCTCAAGCCAGAGCTTGCCGCCGTTCACGCTCTCGATGGTCGGGCGGCGCGTGTAGCCCCCGTTCTCGGTCTGCTGCGACTTGCCGAGCGGTACGATGCGGCACACGAGCGGATCGTCGGAGACGGTGCGCTTGATGCTCGTCACGTCGAAGCCGTAGTCGAAGCGTCGCGTGGCCGTGGCGTTGCCCACCTGAGCGAGCAGGTTCACCTTGCGGGTGATAACGCCCGCGTCGGAGAGCGAAATCTTCGGCTCAATCTCGCCGCCCCACTTCTCCACGAGCGTCTGCAGGCCCTCCCATCCGCTGCGGCGGTAGAAGGACGCAGCGGCCATGGTGGTCACGCCGATGGTGCCGCGGGTCCAGCGTGCGGTGCCAGAGAGCGCCGCATTCATGCCGTCGAGCGCGGAATGTGGCTC
>CAMPCT010000019.1 GCA_946647055.1 uncultured Atopobium sp.
ATCCCGATCTACCGCGCCTACAACTACCGCCTAAAGAGGGGCAAGCACCACTACACGCCGTCAAAGGTCGAGTACGACAAGATCTGCAAGAACAACGGCTGGAAGCCCGAGGGCGTCAAGTTCTACGTCATCAAGAAGTAGGGGCGGTTCAGGGCAGAGGGACAGAGGTTCCGGCTGGACAAAGGTACCTGTTACCTTTGTCCAGTACGGCGTTCACGGAGCCCACAAGTCCCTTTGGTACACTTGAGGCGTACGCGCCATTTAACGAGGGAGCACACGTATGCCCAAGCCCATCGTCGCCATCGTCGGCCGTCCCAACGTGGGCAAGTCGACGCTCGTCAACCGCATCGCACAGGACCGCGAGGCCATCGTCCACGAGTCGCGTGGCGTGACGCGCGACCGCTCGTATCATGAGGCCGATTGGTCCGGCCGGGAGTTCGTCCTCATCGACACCGGAGGCCTCGAGTCGCTCAAGTCAGACGACGTCTTTGCCTCGCGCATCCGCGAGCAGGCCGTCGCCGCCTGCGACGAGGCCGATGCCATCATCTTCGTCGTCGACGGCTCCGTGAGCGTCACCGACGAGGACGAGGAGGTCGCCCGCGTCCTGCGCAAGACCAAGAAGCCCGTCTTCCTGGTCGTCAACAAGCTCGACAACCCCGACAACGACCAGGCGCTCTGGGAGTACTACGCGCTGGGCGTCGGCGAGCCCCATCCCATCTCGGCGGTTCACGGGCATGGTACGGGAGACCTCCTCGACGAGGTCATCGCCGTCCTGCCGGAGCCCACGCCCGAGCCCGACTACGGCGACGTCATCAACGTCGCGATCGTCGGCAGGCCCAACGTGGGCAAGTCCTCGCTGCTCAACCGTCTTGTCGGCAAGCAACGCAGCATCGTGAGCGACATATCGGGCACCACGCGCGACGCCATCGACGTCGTGATTGACCACGAGGGCCAGCGCATCCGCCTGGTCGACACGGCCGGCATGCGCAAGCGCAGCCAGGTACACGAGGACGTCGAGTACTACAGCATGGTCCGCGGCCTGCGCGCCATGGACGAGGCCGACGTCTGCCTGCTCGTGGTCGATGCCTACGATGGCGTCACCGAGCAGGACCAGAAGGTCGCCGCCATGGCCATCGAGCGCGGCTGCGCCCTGGGCATCCTGCTCAACAAGTGGGACCTTCTCGTCGAGGAGCAGCAGCGCACCGACTGCATGGACTCGCTCGCCCAGCGCATGACCTTTGCCACCTGGGCACCCGTCCTGCGCATCTCCGCCAAGACTGGTCGTTCCGTGGACAAGGTCCTCGACATGGCTTGCGCCGTCGCGGCCACGCACGCCTCGCGCGTGGGCACGCCCGCCCTCAACGACCTCATCACCAAGCTGCGCGAGACCGGCCACACGGTCGTCGACTTCAAGCGGCGCCTCAAGGTCCACTACGGCACGCAGACCATGACGGCCCCACCCACGTTCACGTTCTTCTGCAACGCGCCCGACCTCGTCGATGACAACTACCAGCGCTATCTCGAGAACCGCCTGCGCGAGACCTTCGACCTCACCGGAACGCCCATCCGCCTGCGCTTCCGCAAGAAGGACTAGGTGATGCCCCCATGCCTCCGATGTCCATGACCGTGGCCGTCATCGTCGCCATGGCGATCACCTACTTCGTGTGCGGCATTCCCTTCGGGCTCATCGTCGCGTCCCGCATGGGGGGCATCGACGTCCGCAAGGTTGGTTCGGGCAACATCGGCACCACCAACGTCGCCCGCTCCGTCGGTGCGGGGGCGGCCGGCGTCACCTTCCTGCTCGACGTGGCGAAGGGCGTGGTCTGCACGCTCGTGGCGCGCATGGTCTTCGCACGTCTCTTCGCACAGGGGGACCTGTCCGCGATGGCTCCCTCGCAGGAGCTGGGGTTCATGGTCTCGTGGGTCTACCTCGCGACCATCGTGGGGCACGTCTTCTCGTGCTATCTGGGCTTCCACGGCGGCAAGGGCATTGCCGTGGGGCTGGGCGGTGCCCTTGGGTTCATTCCCATCGCTGGCCTGCTCGCCCTCGCGTGCTTCATCGCCGTCGTCGCCGCCACGCGCTACGTGTCCGCTGGCTCCATCACCGCCGCGGTCGTCCTGCCCATCTGGACCCTGGTCTTCTACCACCCGCGTCTCTGGGCCCTCGTCCCCATCCTCATCGTCTCGTGCATCGTCGTGTGGGCCCATAGGGGCAACATCAAGAAGCTCATGGCGGGCAACGAGAACAAGCTCTCGTTCCACAAGAAGGGGGATGTCGCCTGATGGCCGATAAGGTCGCCGTCATTGGCGCCGGCTCCTGGGGGACCGCGGTCGCGGGCCTGGTCGCGCGCCATGCCGACGAGGTCATGCTGTGGGCGCACTCCCAGGCAGTGACCGACGGCATCAACACGTCCCATGCCAACCCACGCTACCTCGTCGACTACCGGCTTCCCGACAACATACGATCGACGACCTCGCTCACACGGGCGGCAGACGGCGCCGAGGCGATATTTGTCGTGACCCCCTCGTCGCACGTCCGCGCCACCTGCGAGGGGCTCGCGGGGCATGTGCCCGACGAGGTTCCCGTCGCCGTCCTCGCCAAGGGCATCGAGCTCGGCTCCGCCAAGACGATGTCGGAGGTGGCCGACGAGGCGCTTGGCGGCCACGAGCGCATCTGTGCGCTCTCGGGACCCAACCACGCCGAGGAGGTCTGCCGCGGCATGATCTCGGCCGCGGTCATCGCCTCTCGTGACGCACGCGCGGCCGAGGGCATACGTTCGCTGGTCATCGACCGCAGCTTCCGAGCCTACGTCACCGACGACGTGACGGGGGTCGAGGTCTGCGGTGCGGTCAAGAACGTCATAGCCATCGCCTGCGGCGTCGCCGCGGGCATAGGCCTGGGTGACAACACCCTTGCCGTCATCATGACGCGTGGCCTCGCCGAGATGGGCAGGTTCGTCTCGTCGCTGGGTGGCGACCCCATCACCTGCATGGGCCTTGCCGGCATGGGCGACCTCATCGCCACCTGCACGTCGCGGCACTCGCGCAACCGCTCGTTTGGCGTGGGGCTCGCCGGTGGCCAGACGCTCGAGGAGTACGAGTCCGCCACGCACATGGTCGTCGAGGGGGCGCGGGCGGCGCTCAGCGTCCACGGCATCTCCGTGGAGCGGTCGGTCGAGGCTCCCATCACCTGTGCCGTGCGCAACCTCATCACGGGCGAGCGGTCGGTCGAGGGTGCGATGGGGGACCTGCTCGACCGTTTGCCGCACGACGAGTTCTACGGGTTTGACGAGTGAATAATGGGGCATACTGGACAAAAGGGGAGCATACCCTTGTTGTCAGACAGGAGCTCTGCCTGACGCAGCAGTCGAGAGGAGATTGGCATGTTTGAGAACATCAGCGAAACGACCCTCATTTCGCCGTCGATTCTGTCCGTGGACCTGCTCAGGCTCGGCGACGAGCTCGAGCTCATCCGCGATGCGGACTTCGTCCACTTCGACGTCATGGACGGCGTCTTCGTCCCCAACCTCTCGTATGGCCCGCCCGTCCTCAAGGCGGTCAAGCGCGGGACCAAGCTTCCCCTCGACGTCCACCTCATGATCGACAAGCCCGACACCAGGGTCGACGCCTACATCGATGCCGGTGCCGACATCGTGACCATCCACTACGAGTCGACCAACCATGCCCATCGCGTCATCCGCCGCATCCGCGACCGTGGCGCCAAGGCCGGCATCGCGCTCAACCCCGCCACGCCCGTCAGCATGCTCGACCCGCTCATCACCGAGGTCGACCTGGTCCTGCTCATGTCCGTCGACCCGGGCTTTGGCGGTCAGGCCTTCATCGAGTCGACCATCCCCAAGATCAAGCAGCTGCGCGACCTCTGCAAGCGCTATCACGTGAAGCCGTGGATCGAGGTCGACGGCGGCATTGACACCGACAACGCCGACAACGTCTGTGCTGCTGGCGCCAATGTGCTCGTTGCCGGGAGCTCGATCTTTGGCAAGGACGACGTCCCCGGTGCCGTCCGTGCGCTGCGCGAGGCGGGCAACATCGGCAACCTGCGGAGATTCTAGGGCATGTCGGGACGCCTCCACTATTTGGACTATGCCGCGTCGGCGCCTCTTCGCTCGGAGGCGCTCGACGCGCAGGCGCGCTACCGATCGCTCCCGCATTCCTGTGCCAATCCCAACTCGCTGCACACGTTGGGGAGGCAGGCCGCCGCGTCCCTTGGTGAGGCGCGGCGTGTTCTTGCCGCGGCTGTGGGCGGCGGCTTCAGGGCCGGAGACGTCGTCTTCACCTCGGGTGGCACCGAGTCCAACAACCTGGCGGTCTATGGCATAGCCGAAGGCGCCCGGGCGGCCGACCGCAGGCGCACCCGCGTCATCATCTCGGCAATCGAGCACGACTCGGTCCTCGACCTCGCGCCCTCCCTCAGGCATCGCGGCTTCGACGTCGACATCGCTCCCGCGCGTCGCGACGGCACGGTCGACCTCGACGCGCTCTCCGGCATGGTCGACGAGAGCTGCGCCCTCGTGAGCGTCATGTGCGCCAACAACGAGACCGGCGTGATTCAGCCCGTGGCACGCATCGCAGCCCTGTGCCGTGCCCATGGCGTCCCCTTCCACACCGATGCGGTGCAGGCGTTCGGACGCATCCCCATCGAGGTGGGGGACGTCTCCGCCGTGAGCGTCGCCGGGCACAAGATCGGGGCTCCGCTTGGGACGGGCGCCCTGCTCCTGCGCGGACGCTGTCCCTTCAGGCCCCAGGGCTTTGGTGGGGGACAGGAGTCGGGCAGGCGGCCGGGAACCCAGGACGTCTGCGGTGCGGTCACGTTCGCCGAGGTCGCACGAATCGTCATGACAGACATGCCACGCGTTCGCCAGGTCGTCGCGGCGCGCGCCCAGGGCCTCTACGACCGGCTCTGTGCCCCGGGGACGGGCATCGTCCCCACCACCTCAGCGATCGTCGACGAGGGACGTCTCCCCGGCATCGTCAGCATCATGGTGGAGGGCTGCGACTCCGAGTCCCTGCTGCTCAGGCTCGATGCCGCAGGATACGAGGTCTCGGCGGGGAGTGCCTGCTCGAGTGCCTCGCTCGACCCCAGCCACGTGCTCTCCGCGATGGGTATTCCTCGAGACCTGGCCTTTGGGTCGCTGCGCATATCCTTCGACGAGCGAGTGGACGAGGGCGTGCTTGCGGGCTTTGCGGATACTCTCCTCACAATAGCCAAGGACCTCAGGCGCTAGCGCGGCTATACTCTACCTGTGAACATCATGTGACGGGGCCCATCGTGCCCCGCCCTTCCACGTGAGGAGAGGGGACGTCATGGATGACGGTGCAGCGCTTCTGCGCCTACAGGAGATCGACCTTGAGCTCGCCCGTGTCAACAAGGCCCTCGAGGACCTCCCACAACGCGAGAAGGCCCTACAGGTCCGCAATGCCCTGAAGAGCCTCTCCCGCGACATCACGAAGCTGGCGGGGCTGCGCAAGGACGTCGAGATCGAGATCTCGGACAACCGCGACGAGCGCGTGGCGACCGAGCTCCTCGTCACGGACGCCCAGTCGACCGTCGAGGACAACGCGAACGACTACCGTGCCCTGTCGGATCTCGAGCTGCGCCTCACGAACCTCGCCAAGCGGCTCGAGAAGCTCGACTACGACCATGCCGAGCTCGAGGCCAAGCTCGCGGCCTACCTCGACAAGGAGCAGCAGGCACAGCAGCTCAAGGCCCGCCTCGAGAGGCAGGAGTCCGCGCTGGTCGAGTCGTTCAAGCAGGACGCCAACGAGCTCCTCCAGCGACGCAAGGCCCTGGGGGAGGAGCGTGCCGCGTTGGTCGAGGACCTTCCCGAGGGACTCCTCAACCGCTATGCGGCCGCCCTCAAGCGCTTTGGCGGCCAGGCGGTCGAGCGTCTGGACGGCAACCGCCCCACGGCGTGCCGCGTGACCCTGCAGCCCAGCAGCTACTCGGACCTCCGTGGCAAGACCGGCATCACCACCTGCCCCTACTGCCGCAGGCTCCTCGTGCTTGACAGAGGGGAGGAGTGACTTGGAGAACCCAAGGGTATTGCTGTGCGTCACGGGCGGCATCGCCGCCTACAAGGCCTGTGAGGTGCTGCGCGGTCTCCAGAAGGCCGGTTGCGACGTTCGCGTTGCCATGACAGAGTCCGCACGACGCTTTGTGGGCGAGGTGACCTTCGAGGCCCTCTCTGGCGCCCCCGTCGCCTTCGACCTCTTTGGGCATGCGGAGTCCGCCATACCGCACATCCAGCTGTCCGGCTGGGCCGACGTGGCCCTCGTGTGCCCCTGCACGGCAAACGTCATGGCAAAGGTCGCCCACGGCATCGCCGACGACTGCGTGTCGGCCACGCTGCTCGCCTGCGACGTGCCCGTCCTCGTCGCACCCGCCATGAACACCCGGATGTGGGAGAACCCTGCCACGCAGGACAACCTCGCGACGCTCGAGGCACGGGGCGTCTCGCTCGTGCTTCCCGCCGAGGGCCGGTTGGCCTGTGGCGACGTGGGCACCGGCAAGCTTGCCTCCGTCGACGAGATCGTCGACGCCACCCTGGGCGAGCTGTGGGCCGCAAGGAACGGCCGCCCCCTTGCGGGCAGGTCCGTCGTCATCACGGCCGGTCCCACCCATGAGGCCATCGACCCCGTCCGCTTTATCGCAAACGCGAGCTCGGGAAAGATGGGCTACGCCCTCGCGCGGGCCGCGCGCGATGCCGGCGCCTCCGTCACGCTCGTGTCGGGCCCCGTGGCCCTCGCCGCCCCCCACGACGTCGAGGTCGTGAGGGTCACGTGCGCGGCACAGATGCTCGAGGCCACCTGTCGCGCCTTCGAGGGGGCGGACGTCGCCATCCTTGCCGCCGCCGTGGCGGACTACACGCCGGCCTCCCCAGCCGACCACAAGCTCAAGAAGGCCCACGAGCACCTCGACACCGTCGAGCTCGTCGAGACGGCCGACATCCTCGCCACGGTCAGCGCGGCAAAGGGGTGTCGCGTGGTGGTGGGCTTTGCCGCCGAGACCAACGACCTCGTCGCCAACGCCACCGCCAAGCTCAGCCGCAAGGGCTGCGACATGATCGTCGCCAACGACGTGTCGCGCGCCGAGTCGACCTTTGGGTCCGACACCAACCGCGTGACCCTGGTGACTCCCGATGGCTCCGAGCAGCTCGAGCTCATGAGCAAGGACGACGTGGCGCACGCGATCGTATGTCGCGTCGCCGGCCTGCTCGCCCAAGGGTCGTCCGAGGGGGCATAGGGCATGGGGCTCTCGATAGGCTCTCACCTCTCGTCGTCGAGGGGGCTGCTCGCCATGGGCGAGGACGCCCTCTCGATAGGTGCGACGACCTTCGCGTTCTTCACGCGCAACCCACGTGGCGGCAACGCGCGCGACTATGACCCTGCCGACGCCGACGCGCTCGTCGCGCTCATGCGCGCGCATGGCTTTGGTCCCCTGGTGGCGCATGCGCCCTACACGATGAACCTCTGCTCTGCCAAGACCGACGTGCGCGAGTTTGGCATCCGCGCCATGCGCGAGGACCTTGCGCGGCTCGAGCTGCTGGGTGGCAGCTACTACAACTTCCATCCGGGCTCGCACGTGGGGCAGGGGATAGACCGTGGCATCGAGCTCATCGTCGACGCGCTCGACCAGGTGCTCGACCCCGCGTGCTCGTCGACCGTGCTTCTCGAGACCATGGCGGGAAAGGGGTCGGAGGTCGGCTCGACCTTCGAGGAGCTGGCGGCCATCATTGCTGGCGTGAGGCACCCCGAGTGCCTTGGCGTGTGCCTGGACACCTGCCACGTCCATGACGCCGGCTTTGACGTTGTGAATGACCTCGATGGCGTGCTCGATCGCTTTGACGAGGCCATAGGCCTCGACCGCCTGCGTGCGCTGCATCTCAATGACTCGAAGAACCCGCTCGGGTCGCGCAAGGACCGTCACGAGAGGATTGGCGAGGGACAGCTGGGGCTCGGCGCCTTCGAGCGCATCGTGCGCCATCCGCGCCTGCGCACCCTTCCCATGGTCCTCGAGACGCCCAACGAGCTCGAGGGCTATGCGCGCGAGATCGCGCTGCTGCGCTCGCTTGCCGGGGAGGCGTGACATGGGCATCCTCATCGGCATGGAGTCCGTGAGCCACGAGTGGCCGGGCAAGCGCGTCCTGGTCGACCAGACCATCGCGGTCAACGAGGGTGACCGCATCGGCATCGTGGGTCGCAACGGGGACGGAAAGACGACCGTCCTCGACGTCATCGCGGGACGGGTCGTCCCCGACGCAGGCCGCGTCATCATGCGCGGCGGCACCTCGCTGGGCATCCTCGCCCAAGGAGACGACCTCTCCGACGACGCCGACGTCATCCATGCCATCGTGGGCGACCTCCCCGAGTACGAGTGGGCAGCGAGCCCACGCATCCGCTCGATACTCGACGCCCTGCTCGAGGGCATCGACCGCTCCTCCTTGGTGGGGGCCCTCTCGGGCGGCCAGCGCAGGCGCGTCGACCTTGCGCGCGTCCTCGTGGGGACCTGGGACGTCCTGTTGCTCGACGAGCCCACCAACCACCTCGACCTGCGTGCGATCACATGGCTCGCGGAGCACCTCAAGGCGCGTTGGGCGGACGGATCGGGCGCGCTTCTGGTGGTGACCCACGACCGCTGGTTCCTCGACGAGGTGTGCCTGGGGATGTGGGAGGTCCACGACGGGTGCATCGAGCCCTTCGAAGGTGGCTACTCTGCCTACATCCAGCAGCGCGTCGAGCGCGAGCGCCAGGCCGCCGTGGCAGAGACCAGACGGCGAAACGTCCTGCGCAAGGAGCTCGCATGGCTCGCCCGAGGGGCACAGGCGCGCTCCACCAAGCCAAAGTTCCGCGTCGAGGAGGCGCGTGCCCTCGTGGCGGACGTCCCGCCCATGCGCAACCCGCTCGAGCTCAAGCGCCTCGCCATGTCGCGTCTGGGTCGCCAGGTTATCGAGATGGAGGGCGTGCGCGCCTCATATGTCGACGACGAAGGCGCGAACGAGGTCATCACGGGCATCGACTGGCTCATCGGCCCCGGCGAGCGCATTGGCATCCTCGGCGAGAACGGGGCGGGGAAGACGACCCTGCTCGGCCTCATGACGGGGTGCCTCAAGCCAACATCGGGCACCGTGAGGATTGGGCGGAGCGTACGCTTTGGCATCCTCGACCAGCGGCTCGAGGCCCTCGCCCCCTACGAGACCTGGCGTGTGTCCGAGCTCCTCGCACATCAGCGGCGCCACTTCGTCATCGACGGCAAGCCCATGACGCCCGAGAAGATGCTCGAGAACCTGGGGTTCGAGAAGCGCGAGCTCTCGACGCGCATCAGCGACCTCTCGGGCGGGCAGCGCCGCAGGCTCGCCATCATGTGCGTGCTCATTGACGAGCCCAACGTGCTGGTGCTCGACGAGCCCGGCAACGACCTCGACACCGACATGCTCGCCGTCCTGGAGGACCTGCTCGACGAGTGGCCGGGGACGCTGCTGCTCGTGACCCACGACCGCAGCCTCATGGAGCGCGTGACCGACTCCCAGTACGCGCTGATCGACGGCACCATCCGCCACGTGCCGGGTGGCGTGGACGAGTATCTGCGACTGCTTGCGGACAAGGAGGTCGCCGGACCCCTGTCCGACCTTCGCGCTACGCGGAGTCGGCCGGACAGGGGTCCGAGCGACCTCATGACACCCAGCCGCCAATCTCCCTCACGTGACGAAGGATCCGGTAGCACGGCACGTGGCGAAGACGGGGAGCCGATCCTCTCCAACAAGGAGCGCAGGGAGGCGGCCAAGCGATTCGCGGCGGTGTCGCGCATGCTCGAGAGGCGCGCCGGAGCGCCGGACGAGGTGCGGGCCCGTCTCGCGGCACACGACCCGACCGACTACGAGGGCCTTTTGGCCCTGCAGGCGGAGCTTGACGAGACCGTGGCGAGCATAGACTCCCTCGAGCTCGAGTGGCTCGAGCTCTCGGAGCTGTTGGGTGAGTAGGAGGCCCTCCGGCGGCACATGCCATTAGCGGATGGAATGGGCTGCTCCTCGAATACTTGTCCATAGGACACGGTACAAGCAATAGACTCTTCTCTGTGACGTTGGCGTGGAGAGGAGAGGCTCATGCCAGTTGCGATGCACGACGTCGTCATTGTCGGCGCGGGCATATCGGGCTGCTCTGTTGCCCGGGAGCTCTCTCGACGCGACGCTGACATCTTGGTGCTGGAACGTGCGGACGACATCTGCGAGGGCACCTCGAAGGCCAATGCCGCGCTCGTCCACGCGGGCTATGACGCCCAGGCTGGCTCGCTCATGGCACGGCTCAACGTCGAGGGCAACAGGCTCATGTTCCCGCTCTGCGACGAGCTGGGGGTCACGTACAACCGCTGCGGCTCCCTCGTCGTGTGCACGAGCGAGGATGGCCGACCTGCCCTCCAGACGCTGTTCGACCGAGGCATCCGGAACGGCGTTGAGGGCCTGCGTATCGTCGAGCGCGACGAGCTCGAGCAGATGGAGCCAAACATCTCCGATGAGGCCGTGTGCGCCCTCTACGCGCCTTCTGCGGGCATCGCCGACCCCTTCGGCCTCATATGTGGCATGGCGGAGAGCGCGGTTGCAAACGGCGTCTCCTTCCGCTTTGACACCGAGGTGACGGGCATCGACCGCACGGATGGCGGCTTCTGCCTCCACACCACCACCGGTGACGTCCTGAGCCGTGCGGTCGTGAACGCGGCTGGCGTCTATGCCGATGCCATCCACAACATGGTCTGTCCCGACAGGATTCAGATCGTCGCGCGCAAGGGCGAGTTCTACCTGCTTGACACCACCGCAGGCGACCACATCCGCCATACGGTCTTCGCCCTCCCCACCAACATGGGAAAGGGCGTGACCCTCATGCTGACCGCCCACGGCAACCTCCTCATCGGCCCCACCGCCGTCGACATCGACGACAAGGACGGGACCGACACGACCCGTGAGGGCCTCGACTACGTTGCCGCGCGCTGCGCCCTCACCATCAAGGACGTCCCTCTGCGCGACACCATCACCCAGTTCGCCGGCCTGCGCGCGCACCGTCCCGAGCACGAGTTCCTCATCGAGGAGTCGGGGTCCGTCCCAGGCTTCTTCGACGTCGCCGGCATCGAGTCGCCGGGCTTCACCTGTGCCCCTGCCATTGGCGTCTACGTTGCCGAGATGGTCTCGGAGAGCATGGGCCTCGCGATGAGGCCCGAAGGCGCGTGGAAGCCCGGCCGCAGGCCCACGGTCGACCTCACCAGGCTGACCCCCGACGAGTGGGCCCGCCTGTGCGACGAGGACCCGGCGTACGGCAACATCGTCTGTCGCTGCCGCACCGTCTCGGAGGCGCAGATCGTCGACGCCATCCACCGTGACCCGGGCGCACGCTCGGTAGACGGCGTCAAGCGGCGCACCTGCGCCGGCATGGGCCGGTGCCAGGGTGGCTTCTGCTCTCCCAAGGTCATGGACATCCTCGCCCGCGAGATCGAGTCCCTCGAGCTCGAGGACGTCACCAAGCGAGGTCCCGGATCGGAGCTCATCACCGGTCACATCAAGGACGAGAGGGGAGGGGATGCCCGATGAGCGACTACGACGTCATCGTCATCGGTGGCGGACCGGCCGGCCTTGCCGCGGCATCCTCCGCTCGCGACCATGGCGCCGGGCGCGTGCTCGTCATCGAGCGTGACGACCGCCTTGGCGGAATCCTCAACCAGTGCGTGCACAACGGCTTTGGCCTCATCACCTTCGACGAGGAGCTCACCGGCCCCGAATATGCCGCCCGCTACGACCGGATTGCCCACGATGCCGGCGTCGAGTTCATGCTCGGGACCATGGTCATCGACGTCTCGCCCGAACGCGTCGTGTCGTGCGTGTCTGCCGCCCGGGGGGTCCAGCAGCTCTCCGCGGGTGCCGTCATCCTTGCCATGGGCTGCCGCGAGCGCCCGCGCGGGGCACTTGCCATCCCGGGAACCCGCCCCGCGGGCATCTATACCGCCGGTACGGCACAGCGCCTTGTCAACATGGAGGGCCTCATGCCCGGCCGCGAGGTCGTCATCCTGGGCTCGGGCGACATCGGCCTCATCATGGCACGCCGCATGACGCTCGAGGGCGCGCACGTGGCCTGCGTGGCCGAGCTCATGCCCTACTCGGGAGGGCTGCGACGCAACATCGTCCAGTGCCTCAACGACTTTGACATCCCGCTCCTGCTCTCGCACACCGTCACCAGGATCGAGGGCAAGGACCGCGTCGAGGCGGTGTGGTTGAGTGAGGTGGACGAGCGGATGCGTCCCATCGCCGGGACCGAGGTACGCTATCCCTGCGACACGCTCCTGCTCTCCGTCGGCCTTCTTCCTGAGAACGAGCTCTCGCGCGATGCCGGCGTCGAGCTGTCTCCGATCACGCGCGGCGCCGTCGTCAACGACCGCCTCGAGACCAGCATTCCCGGCGTCTTTGCCTGCGGGAACGTCCTCCACGTCCATGACCTCGTCGACTTTGCCGCGCAGGAGGCGGCGGCCGCCGGCGCCAACGCCGCTGCCTATGTGGCCAACCCCTGGCCCGCCGAGTCGCGGGGCGTCCCGGTGGTGCCCTCGGGGGGCGTCCGCTACGTGGTGCCCCAGTTCGTCGACCCCGTCTCCATGCCCGACGAGCTCGTCATGCGCTTCCGCGTGGGCGCCGTCTACGAGCACTGCTCTGTCAGCGTCACCCTTGACGACGAGCGTGTCCTCCACCGCAAGAAGGACATCGTCGTGCCCGGTGAGATGCAGGAGGTCACGCTTCGTCGCGAGCAGGTGCTCGCACACGGCCCCCTCTCCCAGATCAACGTCTTCCTCGAGGAGGCATGACATGACCACGACCGAGCAATCGCTCATCTGCATCCGCTGCCCCCGCGGCTGCGCGTGTGTCGCCACCATCGAGGACGGCGTGGTCGTCGCCGTGAGCGGCAACGCCTGCAAGCGTGGCGACCGCTACGTTCGAGACGAGGTCATCAACCCGGTGCGCGTCGTGACCTCGTCCGTCCCGGTGCGGGGAAGCGCGACCGAGAGGATGGTCTCCGTGCGCACCAGGGGCGACGTCCCCAAGGGGCTGGTCCGCGACGTCGTGGGCGAGCTTCGCGGCGTGGTGCTCGACGCTCCCGTCAGCATTGGTGACGTCGTCATCCATGACGTCTGTGGCACCGGTGTCGACGTGGTCGCCACGCGCGGGGCATAGGGCTCATTGCGGCACGCGTGCCGTCGAGATAAGAGACGCCCCCGGCCATGTGGCCGGGGGCGTTGGTGTTAGCGGTCCTCGCGGAAGTAGGGGAGACCCAAGCTCTCCGGAGGTTGGTTCTCGCGTCTGTTCCTCAACGAGGAGAACACGAGCACCACGATGGTGACCACGTAGGGAAGCATCTTGTAGAGCTCCTTGACCGCGAGGTTGCTCGAGGGCATGAACAGGTACAGGATGTAGAGGCCGCCAAAGAGGATGGAGGCGAACACGCCAAGGCTGGGACGCCAGATGGTGAAGATGACGAGCGCGATGGCGAGCCAGCCGCGGTCGCCGAAGGCGTCGTTGGACCAGACGCCGTTGGCGTAGTCCATGACGTAGTACAGGCCGCCGAGGCCGGCGATCATGCAGCCCAGGCAGGTCGAGACGTACTTGTAGCGCGTGATGTCGATGCCCGCCGCGTCAGCCGTTGCGGGGTCCTCGCCCACGGCACGCAGGTGCAGGCCGACGCGCGTGTGGTTGAGCACGTAGGAGGCAACGAACGAGACGATGATCGCCACGTAGGCCAAAAAGCCGAACGACAGGAACATCTTGCCAAAGGCGCCCATGTCCTTGGCGAAGGGCAGCGTGGTGCGGAAGAGGTTGCTCGTCGCGGAGAGGGCGATCGAGGGGACGTCGGCACCGGTCAGCTTGATGAGGGAGCCGCCGAAGAAGTTGCCGAAGCCCACGCCGAAGGTGGTCATGGCCAGGCCGGTCACGTTCTGGTTGGCGCGGAGGGTGACCGTGAGGAAGCAGTAGAGCAGACCCATCAGCAGCGAGCCCACGAGGCAGCAGAGCAGCGGGATGAGGATGCCCAGCACGGGGTTCATCGCCGCGGCGCTCCCACAGCTACGCTCGTAGAGGAACGAGCCGATGACGCCGCAGATGCCACCAACGTACATGACGCCGGGGATGCCCAGGTTGAGGTTGCCGGACTTCTCGGTGATGATCTCGCCGGTGCTGCCAAACATCAGGGGGATGCCCTGGGCGACGGCGCGGGGGATGAAGGAGACAAGATCAAGCATCGCCCTCAGCCTCCTTCCTGGTGAACACGACCTTGTAGGTGATGAAGAACTCGCATCCGATGATGAAGAAGAGGATGATGCCGGTGAGGATGTCACCAAAGCTGTGGTTGAGCCCGTACGCCGTGGAGATCTCGCCGGCGCCACAGCCCATGAAGGCGAGCAGCAGCGAGCTCGCCACCATGACGAGCGGGTTGAACTTGGCGAGCCACGCGACCATGACGGCCGTGAAGCCGCGGCCGGCGGAGAGCGTGGTGGTCAGCGTGTGGTTGGTGCCGGCGACCAGCAGCAGGCCGGCAAAGCCGCAGATGGCGCCCGAGAGCAGCAGGGTGCGCAGGATGACCTTCTCGACCTTGATGCCGACGTAGCGGGCCGTGTTGGTGCTCTCGCCCACGACGGAGATCTCGTAGCCGTGCTTGCTGTAGGTGAGGTAGACGTACATCGCGACCGTGACGACGGCGACGAGCAGGATGTTGAGCAGGTAGCGGTTGCCGGCGATCACGGGGAACCAGCCGGCCTCGGACGACTGGTTGATGATGCCGATGGTGCCCGAGCCCTTGGGGACCTCCCAGACGATGACGAAGTAGGCCACGAGCTGGGTGGCCACGTAGTTCATCATGAGGGTGAAGAGGGTCTCGTTGGTGTTCCAGCGCGCCTTGAAGAACGCGGGGATGACCGCCCAGATGGCACCGGCCGCGCAGGACGTCACGAACATGATGAGGATGAGCACGGGGCCGGGGACCTTGTCGCCCAGCACGATCATGCAGGCGGCCGAGGAGAGGCAGCCCATCATGATCTGGCCCTCGCCGCCCAGGTTCCAGAAGCGCATGCGGAAGGCGGGCGTGAGCGCGACCGACACGCAGAGCAGGATCGCGAGCTCCTGCATGAGGATCCAGAACTTGCGCGCAGAGCCAAAGGCGCCCTTGATCATGGAGGCGTAGACCGCGATCGGGTTGAGGCCCGTCGTGATGGTCGTGACGACGCCGCAGACCACGAGGGCAATGGCGATGGCAAGGAGCCTGACCCCAAGGGCCTGGGCCATCGTCATCTCCTTGCGTTTGGTGATGTGAATCATCTAGGCCTCAACCCCTCCCAGCTTGGTCATCATCATGCCCACCTCGTTCTTGTTGGTGGAGCGGCCGTCGACGATGCCGCTCACCTTGCCACCGCAGAGCACGAGGATGCGGTCGCACAGCTCCAGCAGCACGTCGAGGTCCTCGCCCACGTACACCACGGCGACGCCCTTCTCCTTCTGCTGGTTGATGAGGTCGTAGATGAGGTACGACGAGTTGACGTCGAGTCCGCGCACGGCGTAGGCGGAGAGGAGCACGGTGGGGGAGGAGGCGATCTCCCTGCCCACGAGCACCTTCTGCACGTTGCCGCCCGAGAGGCGGCGCACCGCCGTCTCGATGCTCGGGGTGTTGACCTCGAGCTCGTCGACGACCTTCTCGGCGAGCGCGTGCGGCGTCTTGCGGTCGGTGAAGACGGACTTGCCGCGCCTGAACGAGCGCAGCATCATGTTGTCGGAGAGGTCCATGCTCGCCACGAGGCCCATGCCCAGGCGGTCCTCGGGCACGAACGAGAGGGCGACGCCCATGGTCGCGATCTCGTACGGGTCCTTGCCGATGAGCTGCTCGGAGCTGCCGTCATCAGAGAGGTACTCGACGCTGCCGGACTCGACCACCTGGAGGCCGGCGATGGCCTCGAGGAGCTCCTTCTGGCCGCAGCCCGAGATGCCGGCGATGCCCAGGATCTCGCCCGCGTAGATGGAGAACGAGACGTCGTCGAGCTTGAGGATGCCGTCGGAGCTGCGCACGGTGAGGTTGCTCACGCGGACGCGCTCATGGGTGTCGTGCGGCTCGGGGCGGTCGATGTTGAGCGTGACCTGACGGCCCACCATCATGTTGGTCATCTCCTGCGGGTTGGTCTCGGCCGTGACCATCTGGCCGACGTACTCGCCCTTGCGCAGGACCGCGACGCGGTCGGAGATGTCCTGCACCTCGTGGAGCTTGTGCGTGATGATGATGATCGCCTTGCCGTCGTCGCGCATGTTGCGCAGGACCGCGAAGAGCTTGTCGGTCTCCTGCGGCGTGAGGACGGCGGTGGGCTCGTCGAGGATGAGGATCTCGGCGCCACGATAGAGGAGCTTCACGATCTCGACCGTCTGCTTCTGCGAGACGGACATGTCGTAGACCTTCTGGTTGGGATCGACGTCGAACCCGTAGGCGTCGCAGATCTCGCGGACGCGCTTCGCGGCGGCGGAGAGGTCGAACTTCTTCTCGTCCTCGAGGCCGAGCACGATGTTCTCGACCGCGGTGAACACGTTCACCAGCTTGAAGTGCTGGTGGATCATGCCGATGCCGTGGTCGAAGGCATCCTTGGGCGAGGAGATGGTGGCGGGCTTGCCATCGATCTCGATGGTGCCGGCGTCGGGGTAGTAGATGCCCGACAGCATGTTCATGAGCGTGGTCTTGCCGCTGCCGTTCTCACCAAGCAGGGCGAGGATCTCGCCTCGGTAGATGTCGAGGTCGACATCCTTGTTGGCGATGACCTTGCCCGCAAACTCCTTGGTGATGCCGCGCATGCGGACTGCGGGGGTCTTCTCTTCCATGGCTTCCCTTCTCATGGGCCTGGGCACCCAAGGGGACGGTGCTGATGGGGTACCAAAGGGGGTTGGCGAGGGGCATGCGTCCTCGTAAACCAAATGGAGGCTGACAAGGGGAGTCGTCCCCATTGTCAACCCCCTTTGATACCCCTCCTTCCGAGGAACCCGGAAGGAGGGGGTCAATCCTAGAACGCGGTGTCGAGCAGGTTGATGCCGTCGATCTGCAGGTCGAAGTAAGGAGCGGAGCGGAACTCGGACTCATGGAAGTAGCCGTCGGCGATGACCTCGGTGTCGCCCTCGTAGGCGGCGTCGGTGTCGACGTCGGCCATGTAGGAGTCGACGGTCTCGCCACCGTTGATGGTGAAGGTGGAGGTGTCGAAGACGTGGATGGAGCCGTCCTCGAGGCCAGCCTGGACCTCGGCGATCTTCTCGGCGGTGCCGGCGGCAGCGGCGGCCTCGTTCACCTCGGTGAGCTGGACGGAGCCGGTGGCAAGGGTGCCGGTCCAGTCGGCGTCGATGGCCTCGCCGTTGAGGACCTGGTTGTAGGCGTACTCATAGTACGGGGCCCAGTTGATGCGCGAGGACACGATGAAGGTGTTGGGGCAGGCGTCGACGGTGGAGCCGTTGTAGGAGACGTCGGGGATGCCGGCGTTCTCGCAGGCGGTGGGGGCGCCCATGGAGTCGGCGTGCTGGGAGATGAGGTCGGCGCCGCCGTCGATCAGCTTGGTCGCGCCCTCCTTCTCGGCGGTCTCGTCATACCAGGAGCCGGTGAAGGTGACGTCCATGGTCACGTCGGGCACGATGGACTTGGCGCCCAGGAAGAACGAGGTGTAGCCGGAGACGACCTCGGCGTAGGTGAAGGCGCCCACGTAGCCCATCTTGGGGGTGGCACCCTTGAGCTGGCCGGCGTCGGCGATCTCCTGGAGCTTCATGCCAGCGGCGACACCGGCGAGGTAGCGGCCCTCGTAGATGGAGGCGAAGGCGTTGTGGTAGTTGTCGAGGCCCTCGGTGTGGGCCTTGGTGCCGGTGGCGTGGCAGAACTGGACCTCGGGGAACTCCTTGGCGGCCTGGATCATGTAGTCCTCGTGGCCGAAGGAGTCGGCGAAGATGAGGGCGCAGCCAGCGTCGGCGAGGTCGGCGGCGGCGTCATAGCACTCCTGGCCCTCGGGGATGTTGGTCTTGATCATGTAGTCGGACTCGGAGACGCCCAGGTTGGTCATGGCCTCGTTGAAGCCGTTGATGAAGTTGAGGTCGTAGGTGGAGTTCTCGTCGTGCAGGCAGA
>CAMPCT010000020.1 GCA_946647055.1 uncultured Atopobium sp.
CGAATGGGTGTCGGTTGCACGGTAGTTTTTCGAAGCAATCGTTTCACATGCAGCTGCATATAGCCACAAAAAACGCCCCGCACCGTCTGGTGCGGGGCGCTCTACGAGGCTTATGGACAAAAGGTAACAGGTACCTTTGTTCAGGTTACTCGGCCCAGGGACGGGAGAAGTCGTACTTGAAGGCCATGCCGATGTTGTAGTCGTCACCAGCGGCCATGAAGGCGCCCAGCGGGGTGCTGGGGTCGGTGGTGTTGTGGTTGCAGCCACCCCACACGTGGTAGTCGACGAAGACGTTGGCCAGGTGCAGCTTGTTGATGAGCTCGAGCGTGGCGTCACGCGAGCCGTCCATCTCGCCGATGATGGGGAACCAGGTGGGAGGATAGCCGATGCAGTCCTCGACGGTGGCGCGGTTGGGGATGATGTCCGGGCCGACCGTGGGGTCGCCGATGCGGTCACCGAGCCACTTCTGCATGGTCAGGCGGACGGCCTCGGCATCCCAGGCGTTGATGGTGCCCTCGGCCTCGTCACGGAAGGAGAAGGTGCCGGACTGGCCGGGGTTGATGTCGTCGACGATGGGCAGGGAGGCGACGATGCCGCGCGGCTTGATGCCGTACTTCTTCAGGCGGAAGCCCAGGCACAGGGCGAACTGTCCGCCAGTGGAGAAGCCGTGGACCACGATCATGTTGGGGTCGATGTTGAGCTCGTCGGCATGGTCGAGCAGGTACTGGTAGGCGGCGTGGACGTCGTTGATGGCCGCAGGCGCGGGGGCCTCGACGCAGGTGCGGTAGTTCATGGAGCACACGACGGCGTGGTGGTGCTTGCTCTGGGAGTTGAGCATGGCCATGTAGTACTCATAGGAGCCGGCGATGTAGTTGCCGCCGCCAGGAATCTCGATGATGCAGGGCATCTTGCCGTTGGGGAGGTAGTCCTCCTCCTTGAGGGCGGTCGGTATGCGCAGGCAGATCTCGACCGGGGTCTCGGGCTCCTCGCAGCAGCCGGGAGCGGTGATGAACTCCCACTTGCCGCGGGCCTTGGACTTCTCGGACTCGTTCTCGAGGTACATGTCGAGCAGCATGGCGCGCTGGTCCTTGCGGTCCTGGATGTTCTCCTCGGGGGCCTTGTCGCGCATCTCGAAGAAGCCGTTGAGCAGGCCGGGGACGTTCCAGTTGGTGCCGCCGAGCGCCTCGGGGTGGGCCCACTTGGTGTCGATGCGGTTGTCCTGACGAAGCTTGAGCTCTGCCATGGTGGTTTCCTTTCTCAGGAAGGGACAGGGTTGTGATGACGTCGTTACTCGGCGTCCTCGAGCAGCCACTCACGACGCATGTCGTACTTGAGGAGGTCGTTGTACTCGCCGTAGACCTGCTGCATGTAGCGCTGGCGCAGGGGCTCCTCGGCCGGGCTGTTGAACTGCGTGGCGTGGCAGCAGCCGCCCCAGATGTGGAACTGCGTGTAGACGCCGGCAGCCAGCAGGGTCTGGACGAACTTCATGGAGGCGTCACGGTCGACGTCGTTCTCGCCCACGTGGATGAAGACGGGGCAGAGGCCCTTGCAGTCCTCGACGGTGGCACGACCGGCCATGCCCTCGGGGCCAAGCTCGTCGGACTCGAACAGGTCGCCCAGGTACAGCTTCATGAACTGCTTGATCTGGGTGTCGTCGAGAGCGTCGTTGACGTAGGTGTGGCTGAGGTAGCCGTTGGTGCGCTCGTCGCAGATGGGGTCGAGGGCGACGGTGCCGCGCGGCTTGTAGCCGTAGCGCTTGAGGCGGAACGGGAGGCACAGGGCCAGCGCGGAGCCGGCGCTCATGCCAGAGAGGATGACCTTGTCGGTGTGGATATGGAGCTCCTCGGCATTGTCGATCATCCACTTGTAGGCGGCATGGCAGTCGTTGATGGCCGCGGGGTACGGGGCGTCAAGGCCGGTGCGGTACCACGGGGACACGACGATGCAGTTGAGCTCCTTCGAGATCTCCTCGATGGGGCCGAGCCAAGGGGTGCCCAGCAGGAAGGCGCCGCCGGGGATGTAGAAGACGACGGGCATCTTCTTGCGGAGCTTGGCCGGGAAGCGCACGTGCACCTTGGCCGTGGTCTCGGGCTCCTCGGGGCAGCCGGGAACCTCGTAGACCTTGGTCTCGCCAAACTCGGCCCACATCTCCTCAACCATGGGACGGGAGCCCTCGATGTCGCGATACATCTTGTCACGCTTGGCGCGGTTCTCCTCAAGCGTGCGCTTGGGGCTGGTGAACTTGTCGACGGTGTGGCGACCATCGACGTAGTAGTAGTCCTTGAGGCCGGGGTGGCTCCAACGGACGTCGTTGCGATCGGTCATATCAACCATGATGGTTGCCTTTCTGACGGTAAAGACGTGACCGGGATGAGGTGATTGGGACGTTGGGGAGGCTACCCCAGCGCCCCAATCCCATCAGGCGTTTCTAGCCGAGGCGCTCCTTGAGCATGGCGACGATCTCACCGATGGTGGAGAGGTCGGCCAGGTCCTCGAACTCGAGGTCCTCGTCGAGGTCAAGGTTCTCGCCGATGAACATGGCGGTCTTGATGACGCGCGAGCTGTTGGCGTTGTCGAACTCGGCGATGTTGGTGTCCATGTTGAGGTCGGCGGCAACGCGCTCGTAGGACTCGGCGACGGCGTTGATGACGGCCTGCTCGATAGTCATCGGGCCCTCGGGCTCAGCGGGCTTCTCCTCGACCTTGGGGGCCTCGGCGGCAGCGGCCTCAGCCTCGGCCTTGGCGGCAGCCTCGGCCTCGGCGGCCTTCTTGGCGGCCTTGGCGGCCTTCTCGGCATCAGCGGCCTTCTCGGCGGCCTCGCGCTCGGCGGCAACCTGAGCCTGGATCTCGTCCATCTTGGCGAACCAAGCCTCGTCACGACGCATGTCGTACTTCATGCAGCACTTGATGTCGTGGTTGAGGTTGGCCCAGAAGATGTCGGCCATCTCGGACTTACGGGCATAGTACAGGGTGGCGTGAGCGGCGCCCTCCCAGACGTGCAGGGAGCAGGGAACCTTGGCCTTGTAGAGCTTGCTGGCGAACTCCATGGTGGCGTCGCGGTCCTGGTCGGACTCACCGACGTTCAGGAAGATCGGGCAGAGGTACTTGCACTCGTCGACGGTGGCGTGGTTGGCGAAGGCCTCCGGGCCGAGCAGGTTGGTGCCGCAGTTCTCCCAGCCGACGTAGGTGGCGAACATGGAGTGGGCACGGGTGGCGTCGCAGGGGTCCTTGATGAGCTTGTTGGACTCCCAGTAGTTGCGGTCGTCGACCATGGGGTCGTTGGCGACGACGCCGCGGGGCTTGTAGCCGTAGCGCTTCAGGCGGAAGGCCATGGCCAGCGCGAAGTGGGCGCCGGTGGACTCACCGAAGAGGGTGATGTTGTCGGCATCCAGGTTGTACTCGTCGGCGTTGTCGACGATCCACTGATAGCCGGCGTGCAGGTCGTTGATGGCGCCGGGGTAGATGCCACCCTCGAGCGGCGAGCGGTAGTCGGCGGCCACGACGGCGCACTGGAAGTCCTTGGCCCAACGCATGATCTCGGGGAAGATGCGGATGTCGTGCGTGAACAGGGCGCCACCCATGACATAGAAGATGACGGGGAGCTTGCCCTCAGGCTTGTCAACGGGGAGGGTCAGGTAGACGTTGGTGTGCTGCTCGGGATCCTCGGGGCAGCCGGGGGCGTCGTACTTGGTCATGAAGGCGTACTTGATGAAGTTGCCGTCGGCGTCCTTGGCCTTCCAGTCGATGCCGTTGAACGGATCATAGGGCTTGGCGGCATACATCTCGGCAGCGGCGTCACGGAACTTGAGCATGCGCTTGACGCGCTTCTCCAGGGGGATAGACTCGTCGCAGAGCATGTCGATGGAGTCGGCGTTGCCGGCGACCCAGAACTTCTTGAGCTCGGGGTGGCTCCACTCTATGGGCTGACGGCTGTCGAGGTTGCGGCCGTAGGCGGCTTCCTTGAGGTTACGCTTGAAAGGCATTTCTCTTCCTTCCTTCTGGTTGTGGGGTGGCCAAAAGGGGAGTATCCCTTTATGACACCTCGTTACCATTCGAAGCCCGTTTGAAATGGCCACAAAGGGATACTCCCCTTTTGGCCCGGGCGCAGTACCAACTAGGCCTGGGCGGCGACGATCGAGGCGACGCCCACGATGTCGGTGACGGTCGAACCGCGCGAGAGGTCGGAGACGGGCGCGGCAAAGCCCTGCAGCATGGGGCCATAGGCGTTGCCGCCGGTCATGCGCTGGACGAGCTTGTAGGCGATGTTGCCCGCGTCGAGGTCGGGGAAGACCAGGATGTTGGCCTTGCCAGCGACGTCGCTCTCCCCTGCCTTCTTGAGGCCGATCTCGGGGACGATGGCGGCGTCGGCCTGAAGCTCGCCGTCGACCTTGAGCTCGGGACGGGCCTCCTTGACGAGCGCGGTGGCCTCGCGGACCTTGGTGGCGTCGGCGTGGCGGCCGGAACCCTTGGTGGAGAAGCTCAGCATGGCAACGCGCGGCTCCCAGCCAAGCAGCTTGACGGCGCTGTCGGCGGTGGTGGTGGCGATGGAGGCGAGCTCCTCGACGCTGGGCTGCACGTTGACGCCGCAGTCGGCAAAGATCATCAGGTCGCCCTCGGTGCCGTTCCAGGTGGGGATCTCCATGAGGAAGTAGCTCGAGGGGAGCTTGACGCCCTCGGCCAGGCCGATGCACATGTTGGAGGCCATGATGACGTCGCCCGTGGAGTAGGTGAGGCCGGCGACCATGCCGTCAACGACACCAAAGTGGACCATGGCGGCACCCAGGAAGATAGTCTTCTTGGCGAAGCGCTTCTTCATCATGCGCGCCGGGAGGTCGGAGATGGGCTCGAGGCCCTCGGCCCATGCGTCGAGCTGGTCGGCGTAGTCGTCAATGGTGACGACCTTGACCAGGTCCATGTCAGCGCCAAAGCCGGCAATCTGCTCGGCGTCGCCGATGATGACGGGCTTGCAGATGCCCGCCTTGGCGAGCTCGGTGGCTGCGAGGGCGATCTTCTCCTCGCCGCCCTCAGGAAACACGAGCGTGGGGCACTTGGCCTGCGCGCGCTCCTTGATGGTATCGATGACTGCCATGAGGCCTCTCCCTCTCCGGGTACGTGTGGCGGCCGGTGTTGCCCGGCCGCCGGTGTCACTTGTTGTCTATGCCTTGTACTTGACGTTGGCGGTGCGGACGATGCCCTTCTCGGCGACGAGGTTGCCGTTCTTGAAGACCATGTCGGCGGGGGCGTTGAAGACCATGAGGTCGGTCAGCGGGTCACCGTCGAAGACGGCGAGGTCGGCGACCTTGCCCACCTTGATGGTGCCGTACTTCTTCTCGCACTTGCAGACCTTGGCGGAGTTGATGGTGGCCATCTTGAGAAGGTCGAGGTTGGAGATGCCGAACTCGGAGCGGGCGACCCACTCGACGGCGGGCATCTTCATGAAGTCCTTCTGGAAGTCGTCGGTGCCGAAGGCGACGTTGACGCCGGCATCGTGGGCCATGCGCATGGCGTTGCCCGCGCCCGGGTGGCACTTGTCGTAGGTGGGCCAACCCTGCTTGAAGCCGACGTAGGAGACGGCAAGCGTCGGGACGAGGTTGATGGTCTTGGGGCTGGCGACGATCCTGTCGACCTGCTCCTGGGTCATGTAGATGTCGTGGTCGATGGTCCAGACGCCGGCCTCGATGGCCATGTCGTGGGACTCGACGCAGGTGGAGTGCATGGTGACGTAGCTGTTGTAGTACTCAGCCCACTTGACGAACTCCTGGACCTCCTCGAGGGTGAAGAGCGGCTGGCCGAGCAGGTCCTCGGGGCGCTTGCCGCCGACCTTGCGGGAGGAGCCGCAGAGCTTGATGAAGTCGGCGCCACGGGCGAGCAGCATGGTGACCTGGTTGCGGATCATGTCGACGCCGGTGACGGGGTGACCCTCGACGGCCGTGGAGGTGTAGATGTCGAGCAGGGACTCGTCAACGAAGTGCGGGGAGTTGGAGGGACCAGCGGCGAGCACGTTGGGGCCCTCGACCAGGCCGGCGTTGATGGCGTCGCGGACCTTCTGGGCGGTGTCGTGGATGGAGCCGCAGTCCTTGACGGTGGTGTAGCCGTAGGAGAGGAGCTGCTGGCCGTAGTTGATGGAGCGGAAGATGTGGTCGGCGTCGGTGTAGTCGTGGAGGTAGGGGAAGCTGTTCTTGGCGAAGTAGAGGTGCTCGTGGCAGTTGAAGAGGCCGGGGAGCAGGGTCTTGCCAGCAAGGTCGATGACGACCTCACCCGCGTACTCACCACCGGCGGGCAGGATCTCGGCGATCTTCTTGCCGTCGAGGCGGATGTCGGCCATCTCCTGCTCGAAGCCCTCGCAGAGCTCGGGGATGAGACGCGCGTTCTTAAGGATCATGACGTACCCCTTCCACTAATTGGAATCCATCCAGTGCCTGGAACCGTTCCATGGCAATCTGACTGGCTACGATTGTGCGATGGGGAGGCCGCCATTTCATTGGAGTCAAAGTACAAATCACGTTTCCCGTTTGTGTATCAAACCGATAAACGCGCAGGTAAAACCATGAGTAATTTAGATGATGCATTCACTTGCATAAGATTCTCAGCCATGGATCGCATGCCCGCGGCCATACCCCTGGCCATACGCCGAGGTTGTATGGCTCGTCCCCAAGGCGCCGCAGGCCGATGCTGGACAAATAACGGTCATTTGTCGGTTGAGTAATCGTTATGCTGCTAGGAGAATGGGTTTGTCGATACAGAACAATAGCGACACGGTCTTTTTTGCCGTCTGACAATGATGGGCGCAGAGGCCGGGCATACACTTTGCTTAGACGCGATTCGAGGGAGGAGTGCTCGATGACACTTGAGGAGCTGCTGCAGACGCCGCTTATGCGCAGGGCGAAGGTCATCGCCGGCGCGTCTGGCCTCTCACGTGAGGTCACCTGGTGCGTCCAGGACTCCGCCCTCAAGTTCGACAACGCCATCATGCCCGGTCTGCTGCTGCTTGCCTCGCGTAGTACCGGGTCAGGCTTTTCCATCGAGCGCTTCCTCGATCGCGTGGAGGAGACCTTGGTCGCCGGTGTCGCCTTCTTTGAGGGTGACATCCTCGAGGGCGAGCTAAAGTCGGAAGGTGTGCAAGCCGACCTCGCCAAGTACGACGAGCGTGGCATTCCCCTGGTCATGCTGCCCAAGGGCACCAACGCCATCACCTTCATGAAGCGCTTCGTGAGCGCCTACTCCACGTATTACTCCGAGCAATACCGCCGCGAGGAGTGGCTGCACGAGATTTGCTACGGCAGCGGCCTTGCCGGCGGCGAGACCCTCGCCCGCGCCTATGGCTACAACCCCGACTACCAGTACCATTGCACCATCCTCACCATCCGCGAGGCGGGCGAGGTCGACCCAATCGTCCGCGAGATGGAGGCCGACGGCGTCAAAGCCTTCCTCAAGAAGGCCTTCTCCGCTCCCGACGCACGGGTTCTCAGCTACGTGAGCCAGCGTCACGTGGTGTGCTTCATTCCCTGGAAGCCCTCCGACAGCACCCAGCTGCTGCGCCGTCGCATGGTCGCCACCATCACCGACATGCGGCACACCCTGACCAGCCTCAAATGGCAGGTCGTGGTGGGCAGCTGTGCCCGCACGCTTTCCGAGTTCCATGACTCCTACCTTGGGGCCCTGCGCACCCAGGAGGTCATCGAGATGCTCGACGTCCACGAGAAGGTCAGCTTCTATGACGACTGGTACATGCACATGCTGCTGCTCAAGGAGCCGCGCGTCGAGCTGCGCGAGCACATGAGCCACACGCTTGCGCCCATCCTGGACTCCCCCGACCTGCTCGAGACCCTCACCAACTACCTGGTCTTTGGCGAGAACCTCAAGGAGACTGCCGAGAAGACGTTCATCCACGTCAATACGCTCAAGTACCGCCTCAAGCGCATCCAGGAGCTGCTGGGCGTGGACCTCAAGGACCCCAACGCGCGCTTCCGCCTGCGCATGGCCATCACCATCGAGCGTTACCTGCGGGAGTAGGGACCGCCCTGCACTAACTTAAAAGCTAGCGCACAGTTTTATCTTAGTACCTTACAAATGGTTTCCAACTCGTGTCATGATAAGGCCACCGACCCCGCCAAAGGAGGAGTGATGGTCTTGGACAAGTGCTTCGAGAAGGACATCCGTACGCCCTATGAGCTCGCCATCGACGAGCTGGGCGGCCGCTGGAAGCCGCGGATCATCTCGCTTCTCGCCGTGTACGGCAAGATGCGCTATGCCGAGCTGCGCCACAGCCTGGGCGGCATTTCCGACACCGTGCTTGCCGGGGCGCTCAAGGAGCTCCTGCGCGACGGCATCGTCATCCGCTTCAACTACTCCGAGACGACGCCCCACGTGGAGTACGCACTCACGCGCAAGGGACTCGCCGGACGCACCGCCCTCATGACGGTGTGCGCCTGGGAGTACCACTACCACCCCGAGATGGCCCTCCATGCTCCAAGCCGCTGCCAGTCCTGCGAGTTGCGTATCCAGGCGCTGCAGGCCCTCGAGACGGAAGGGATGCTTCCGTCAGATGACGGCAGGGATTACAGCGAGTGGCCACCCGAGCCGCCCGTCGACAAAGCGTCCGCCAGCCAGGGCAAGGAGGCCTAGATGAACGTCGCCGAGCTCATGCAGACACCCTTGATGGGCAGGGCTCAGATCGTCTCGGGCGCTGCAGGCATGAAGCGCGAGGTCACGTGGTGCGCGGCCGATTCCTCGCTGCGCTTCGACAACTGGATCATGCCGGGCCTGCTGCTCCTCTCGACCGGACGTGACCTGAGCCTTCCCGCAGACCAACTCGAGCACAAGATGCTTGAGGCCGATATCTCGGGCATGGCGCTCTTCTCGTCTGCGGGCGGCGCAGGACAGCTGGACGTAGACCGCAACTTCTTTGACGACAATGCCATCCCCCTCATCGTGATGCCCGGCAAGGCCAACGTGGTCTCGTTCTCCAAACGCTTCGTCTCAAGGATGGCCCTGCAGTATTCGCAGGAGCTGCGCCAAGAGGACTGGCTGCGCGACCTGTGTCTGCGTGGTACGACCCGAAGCAGCCAGGTGGCGGCCGCGTCGCTTGGCTACCGCGAGGACTGCTGCTATTTTTGCCTGTACCTGACCGTCGGATCGCTCTCCACCACCGACCCGGTCATCACCGAGATGAACGCCGGCTCGGTTCTCAGGGCAATCCAGCGACGACTGTCGCTGCCAGACGCCCAGGCGCTCGCCTTCGTTGACGGCGATGCTGTGGTCACCTTCGTTCCCTGGAGACGCGAGGACTCCATCCAGCTGCTCCGCAGCCGCGTAGCCGGCGTAGTCGCCGAGGTACGGCGCGACATGACAACCTCCCACTGCCGCGCCTACGTCGGAAGCCGGGCCATCGTCCTCGATGACTTCCACACGAGCTACGCGTACGCCCTCGAAACCGAGCGAATTGTCCGCTCGCTTGACGTCCACGACAAGGTCTGCTTCTACGACGACTGGTACATGCACATGCTGCTCCTGCGCGAACCGAAACCTATCCTGCAGGAGCGCATGGAATACATGCTCGCCCCGCTCATGGACTCGCCCGAGCTTCTCACCACGCTTGCCAACTACCTGGTCTTCGGCGAGAACCTCAAGGAGACAGCCGAGAAGACCTTCATTCACGTGAACACGCTCAAGTATCGCCTCAAGCGCATCCAGGAGCTGCTGGGCGTGGACCTGCACGACCCCAACATCCGCTTCCGCCTGCGCATGGCCGTGACCATCTCCCGGTATCTTGAGCGCTGAGGTCTCCGGACACTTCTACCGGAGACTTCTGTCCGCGCGAAGGACACTTCTGCCGGAGACTTCTGTCCATAGGACATCGTCATATCTTGGCGACAACACTCTTCGAAACACCAGTCACTCGTTCAATCTGCCGGAGCGAGAGACCCGCAGCCTTAAGCCTGCCCAGGGCCTCGTTGCGACGCTCCCGCGAGAGTCCTGCTACCTCCTCCGGTCGGACATCCCCCAAGACCGCGCGAGCGACACCAAGCAAGCTCTCGACCGTTAGTCGCCTATTTGGCCTTTCCACGTCAAGGCACAGTGCTGCGTAATCGATCTCCCCATGGAATTCTTGAAAGGCATCCAAATCAACCATCAACGACAGCAGCCTATCCAGACCGCAGGCAATCGTGCCCGTAAGATACGCCTCGTAACTGCTCCACGGATACTCACACGTCTCCGTCATGCCTGCTCGAACTGGATTCTGGTGGATGTACCTTAAGACCGTAAGATAGTACTCATCCGTATTCACGGCCGCGCTTCGGAACCTACCTTGAAATAGATGCCCCACCCTCCCATGCCGTTCATTGAAATAGACGGCATACTTACCATTTAGCCGACGCATCATCAAAGAGATGGCCTCCAATGCGCCTTCCAAAAGAAGGTGGTAGTGGTTGTCCATGAGGCACCATGCGTGCAACGTGAGGTGGCCCTGCCTGACTCCTTCCAGTAGGAAGACCATGAACTGCCGTCTATCAGAATCATCTTCAAAGATAATGGCCTTCCCAACCCCCTTGACATTATGTGATACAGATTAAGTTCGCTCTTCTGGCGCTTTATCACTGCCATGTCACTCCCCTCGACGCCTTGAGAGGAGGTTAGCGTATTCCACCGGGAAAACAAGTAGAAACAGACAGAAATAATGCCTTTTACCTGCAGTTTTATAGCAAGTATCAAGCAAATTTCCAGCAGCAGACAAGCATGTCTAAATCAAAGTTTCCACGTCCTTCTGAGATTGGGACAACACATAGCAGGACGAAAGTCTCCGGTAATAGTGTCCGGAAGCCGCGTGCGACGAGACGAAAGTCTCCGGTAAAAGTGTCCGAGATCAGGACGCTGACCGAAACGCCGGAAGCCGGCACCAGCAATCAGCTGGCACCGGCATCCGGAAAGGAAGCGCGCCCAAGGTTCCGCGCACTCAGGCGCCAAAGTGAGGGCTACTCCTCGTTGAACTCCTCGAGCGTCCAAGGACGGGTGAGGTCGTACTTGAAGAGGTCCTCGTACTCCTTGTCCTGGACTGCGTTGAAGATCTGCGCGTACTTGTCGTCCGGATCGTTGGCGTCAATCTTGGCCGCCGTGGTGAGCGAGCAGTGCTGCGAGCCGCCCCAGCAGTGAATCTCGGTGTAGACGCCGGCTGCGGTGAGCTTGGCCGCATACTCCATCTGCGAACCCAGGCCCACGTCGTTCATCATCGCGTGGATGAACGTCGGGCACAGACCCACGCACTCCTCGACCGTGGCGCGGTTGGGATAGGCCTCCGGCGAGACGTCGGCGGTGCCCATGAGGTCGCCCAGGTAGCAACGGGCAGAGGCGGCTGCGGAGGTCTGGCCCCAGAAGGCGCTATCGATGTGGCTGGAGTAGAAGGTGGGACGGTCGTCGAGGATGGGCACCCACACGAGCGCGCCACGCGGGGTAATGCCGCGCCTCTTGAGGCGATGGGCAAGCGCAAGGGCCAGGTGTCCACCCGAGCTGTTGCCATGCAGGATGATCTTCTTGGGGCTGATGTTGAACTCAGCGGCATGCTCGACCAGGAAGTTATACGCGGCCTCGCAGTCGTTGAGCGGCTCGGGATAGCCCTTGCCGGTAATGACGGTGCGGTACATGACCTGCGCCACGACCACGCCATACTTGTCAGACCAAGCCTCGCAAGGGGTGGACTGGAAGCAAGTGGCGAGGCCGCCGCCCGGGATGACGAGAATGCACGGGAGGTTCTTCTTGGCACGCGGGGTCGTGGGGCGGGAGACATGCAGCTTCACGAGCGGGGCGTCAGGCTCGTCGGCGCAGCCTGGGCACTCGTGCGTAGTCGTGCGAGCGGGGTCAACGGGCGGGACGAGCTTGGCAAAGTCAGCCTCGGCCTTGAGCATGAACTCGCGACGCTCCTCGATGGGCAGATGGTCGTTGAGCAGGGTCTCGGCGTAACCGATGGACCCAGCCATCATGTCGTAGGCGGCAAGGATCTCGGGGTGCCCCCACTTCTCGCCACTGTCGCGGTTGTAGAACTTCTCAATACCCATGATTTCCACCTTTCTTGGTCGGCGCGGTGCCTACCAGAAACATAGTCCGGTAGGCGCGCGCCTGAACGGGCTATTACGCCAACGGTTCCTTTATTCTGCTTTCGGTTCTGCAGGCATGTTCTTGACCAACCAGAGCTCGACCCAGATGACCAGGAACGAGAGGAGCAGGCCCAGCATGAGGTTGATGCCGAGGGCCAGGATGCCGCCCGGGTTGGTAAGGAAGTGGCCACCGGTGCCAAAGGTGAGGCAGACGCCGACGAAGATGATGGGGATGGTGCTGCAGAAGGCCTTCGGGAAGAAGCACAGGTGGACGATGATGGTGAGCGCTGTGCCCACGGCAACGGCGCCGAACATGTGGCCCGCAGTGAAGCCGGGCACGTAGGCGGCGAGCATCATGTCGACCTGGCCCCACAGGAGGCCGACAAGCATGGAGCCTGCGGCCTTATACCACTTGCTGAACTCCCAGCCGCTCACGGCCATGACAGCAAGTACGACGAACTCGACCCACGCGGCGCCCTTGCCGTTGCAAAGGTACTGCGCCGTGGGCAGAAGGTTGGAACCCAGGTTGAACGCGGCTGCCAAAAAGCCAACCCAGATACCCCAGATGATCTTTGCCTTGTTGGACATAATGCTTCCTCCGGATCTCGTGATGTACGGTTGACGGATGCATGCGGCCGCTATGCGATTCCTGTCCTTGATGCAAGGGTACGAGGGGAGGGCTTGTCCTTTGGGGCCTAAAGTCAGGAGAGGGATTGTCTTGAAATACCAAGGTACGGGGCACCCTCCCTGGAAGGGTGCCCCGACGGACGAAAGTCTCCGGTAGAAGTGTCCCGCGACGGACGAAAGTCTCCGATAGAAGTGTCCGGGCTAGACGAGGATGACGTCCTCGCGGACCTCCGCCAAGGCATGCTCCATCATCTCGCGCCACTCGGCGGGATAGTCGGCAAATTCCTTGCGGTAGCCCTTGAGGTCGGCCAGACGCTCCGAGAGCCACAGGACGTCCGGGTCGCCCTCCTCGCGTGCGGCGAGGAACAGCTCGACCACCGCACGGAAGGTGTCCTTGCCCAGGTAGTAGAGGGCCTCGGTGAGGTGCTCGTCGTCCTTGATGCGCTCGATGAGGTCCATGGCCATCTCGTCGAAGGCACTGATCTCTGTGGCATGCGAGGATGCGTAGCCCGTGCGCGGCTCCGTCGCGCAGTACGCATAGCATGGCGTGCCGGACACCGCGACCGTCTTGCAACGCCCAAGGTAGCGATAGACGAAGAGCCGGTCCTCGTTGAAGGCGATGCCCCGCTTGAAGCGCACCGGTTCGTCGGCTTCGAGGAGGTCGCGACGAAAGAGCTTGTTCCACACGTAGCCCTGATACATGAGCCGGTTGGAGAAGAGGTCGCTGGTGAACTCGTCTGCCGAAAGGGTCACGCGCTCCGCGGGAACACGCTGGAGCGTGTCATACATGACGGAACCATCCCGGTCCAGCACCGAGTAGCCACAGGCGGCCAAATCCGCACCATCGACCAGCTCGAGCAAGGACGAGAGCCAGTTGGGAGCCGGCACGTCATCGGCGTCGACAAAGGCCACGTACTCGCCGCTCGCGGCACGCAGACCGGCATTGCGCGCAGTCGAGACGCCACCATGGCCGCGCATGACCAGGTGGGCGCGATACTCATCGCTGAGCAGCTCGCGGCACACGCCAAAGGTGTCGTCCGCGGAGCCGTCATCGCAGACGATGAGCTCGAAGTCGGGCATGTCCTGTGCGAGCACCGCCTTAATGGCGCGTCCCACCGTGGAGGATGCGTTGTAAACCGGAAGTATGACGGATACCCTAGGCATGATCACAGTCCAATCCTAGATACCAAGCACTGTCTTGACCTTGTTGGCAAGGCCCGCCCCAAAGGCCTCCTGGCAGGGGCCGATGCCACCAAAGAAGTTGCCCTCGATGAGACACCAGGTTCCGTCCTCGCGGCAGGCCCAGTCCCAGTTCATGAGGCGCAGGTTGGGGTTCTCGGAGGCGACCCTGAGAACCGTGTCGACGAGGCCGCCCCAGTTGGGGATGGTGACGTCACGGAACCGGACGCCGGAGTCGGGGTGAACCTCGGCGACGTCGAGGTAATGGGAGATGCCGTCCGTCACGACTGCGCCCGTGTCGAGGTCGATGCCCGAGATGAAGGGGTCGCCGCTGTCGGTGATCGCCCCGTTGCGCCCGCAGCGCAGCGCCGCCGAGATGACGTTCGCCTTGCCCGAGCGGTCGATGACCGAAGCCACGCGCACGGAGTTCACCGACATCGGGTAGAGCCTGGCAAGGTCGGCATGCTGTACGAGCAATTCTTCAACGATGGCCTTGCCGTCGGCGCACTCTCGCCAGAGCTGGCTGGGGCTCGAGGTCTCGCGAATCTCGATGCCACGCCCGTAGCCATTGCGGCGCGGCTTGACGATGATGCGCCGGTTGGCGGCGCACAGCCCGAGGAAGCGCTCGTGCTCGCCCTCGCGGCAGACGACGTAAGCACGTCCCAGATACGGCGCGAACCACTCGAAGAAGGCGGCCTTGTCATCGAGCTGAGCCGCGAGCGTACGGTCGTTCACCAGGCCGGCGATGTGCGCGTACTGCCTGCGCGTGAGGTACTCGGAGCGCTCGGCGGGCGCCTTCTCCCAGAAGCGGTACTTGAAGAAGTCCATCAGTTCGGAGTCGTTGTCACGCTCGCACTCGACGAACGCCGAGAACATCTCGCGGGCCTGACCCTCTGACACGCTGTCCAAGCTGGGAAACTTACCCATGAAGAGCTGGAACTCGTCGAAGGTGACGGCCATGGCTAGGCTCCCCTCTCAATCTGGGTGGGCAGGTCGAGCAAGTCGCCGACCACACGGTCAAACTCGGGCGGGTCAAAGAAGATCGTCCCACCGCAGGGATAGAACGTGAACTCCGAGAAGAACGGCTGGTCGGAGGCACAGTAGAGGTCGACGCGCACGAAGGGGGCTCCGATGGCCTGAGAGAGGGTTTGAGCCGCAGCATACATGGCGTCGTAGGCGGGCGGCAGATGAATGTCGCTGGGTTCCTCGGGATAGTCGGCACGCTTGAAGGGGGCTCGCTCGCCATCGGGCCAGAAGAAGGTGACACTCCCCTGCCCCTCGTGAGCGGCGCCAACGGAACGGGTGATGCACACCAGGCGCACATGACCGTTCATGCAGAAGAACTTGTAGTCGGCAGGCACCTCGCCGCCGTCGTCCACAAAGGCCTCGGCGATGACGCGAGGCGTGGGATCCTTGTAGGCCCACTCGCGCGCGGGCGAGAAGAAGTCGCGGTCGTAGGCGGCGCGCAGACGCGCAATGGCGGCCTCGCAGTCAAGCGCGGATTTGTCGCGACACACCACGACGCCACCTTGGCTGTGTGTGCACTTGAGTGCGAAGCGGTCGGGCAAGGCGTCGAAGTCGACCTCCTCCGGTGTGTCCCACACGCCCAGGAGCGGCACAAGCCATCCGTCGCCCACATGCGACGCCACAAACTCACGGACGGCGTACTTGTCAACGAGCTGCTGGTAGAGGGGCTTGCGGTCGTGAAGCTTGAGCCAGGCGATCTTGTCATTGAAGGTGGTGGGGTGCTCGAGGTCGAGCGTGTTCCCGGTGAGGGCGTTGTAGTGGAAGGGCAGGTAGGCCTCATCGGGCATGAAGTCGAAGGTGCCGTCCTCGAAGTACGGCAGCAGCGCAAACGTTGGCCGTTCTGCCACGGCTCGAGCAAACGTCTCCTTGTCGAGCATGGTGCACCTCCCCTCCCGTCAGAATCCTGACCACGGTAAACATACACTCCAAGGAGCATCCGTCCATCGTCTACGGTCTACGAACTTGGGCTGGATGGCTTGTCTGTTGGAAGAGGGAGCGGTACCCTACCCTACTCCTTGTCCCACGCCCAGGGGCGGCGCATGTCGTAGGTCATGCAGCAACGGATGTCGTTGAAGAGGTTGTCCCAGAAGGCCTGGGCCGTGGGGTTCTTGCGCGCGAAGAGCATCGAGGCGTGCGCCGAGCCCTCCCAGACGTGCAGCGAGCACGGGACCCGCGCCTCGTAGAGCTTGCGGGCAAAGTCCATGGTGGCGTCGCGCTCCTGGTCGGACTCGCCGATGTTGAGAAAGATGGGGCACAGCCCCTTGCATTCCTCCACCGTGGCATGGTTGGCGAATGCCTCGGGACCCAGGTAGGGAGAGGCCACGTTGTCCGCACCCACATAGGCCAGGTACATGGCGTGCATCCGCGCGGAGTCGCACTTCTCGCGGATGATCTTGGACGACTCGAAGAAGTTGCGGTCGTCGACCATGGCGTCGTTGACCACGCAGCCGCGGGGCGTGATGCCGTAGCGCTTGAGGCGGAATGCCGTGCACAGGGCGAAGTGGGATCCCGTGCTCTCCCCGAAGAGCGTCACGTTGTCCGGGTCGATGCCAAGCATCTCCGCGTTCTCGAGCGTCCAGAGGTAGGCAGCGTGGATGTCGTTGATCTGTCCGGGATACCGAGCGTCGAGGGGCGTGCGGTAGTCGGGCACCACGACGACGCAGTTGAACCGCGCGCCCCAGCGCATGATGTCGGTGTAGATGCCCGGATGGTGCGTGAACATGGCGCCGTACATGATGTAGAGGAGCACCGGCCGCGGGGTGTCCGACTTCTCGTTTGGCTCGAGCACCCAGAGCCTCACGTCGTTGTCCGGCGCCTCGGGGCAGCCCTTGGCGTGGTACTCCCTCAGCACGCCGTAGCCGTCGCTCGCGGACTTGGAGTCCCTGCCCTCGAAGGGAAAGTAGCCCCTGTCCTGGTAGTACGCGATGGTGTTCTCCGTGCGCTCGGCCAGCATGCGTCGGCGCTCCTCGAGGGGGATGTCCTCGTTGCAGTAGTCACCGATGACCGAGGCGATGCCATAGCGCCACCACTCCGCGAGCTCGGGATGAGCCCACTTGGCGTCGGTGCGGTCGTCCCTGTCGCGGCCATAGGCCGTATCCCTCAGAGCCGTCTTAAAGCCCATGTG
>CAMPCT010000021.1 GCA_946647055.1 uncultured Atopobium sp.
CTTGGAGAGCTCGTCGGCGGTCTGGAAGCGGGCTGCCGGGTCCTTCTGCATGCACCTGAGGATGATGTACTCGAGCTGCGGGTCGATGGACGGGTTGAGCTGGCTGGGAGGCACGGGCTGCTCGTTGACCTGCTTGAGGGCGACCGAGATGGCGTCGTCGCCCTTGAAGGGGACCTCGCCCGTGGCGGCCTCGTACATGACGATGCCCAGCGAGTAGATGTCGGAGGTGGGACCAAGCTCCTTGCCCTGGGTCTGCTCGGGGGAGACGTAGTGGGCGGTGCCAAGCACGTTGTTGTCCTGGGTGAGATGGGAGTTCTTCGCCCGGGCGATGCCAAAGTCCATCACCTTGATGTTGCCGTCCGGCTGCACCATGATGTTCTGCGGCTTGATGTCGCGGTGGATGATGTCGTGCTTGTGGGCGACGGAGAGCGCCTGGCTGATCTGGTAGCCGATCTGCGCCACCTTGCGGCGGTCGAGCGCGCCGTGCTTGCGGATGCCGCTCTTGAGGTCGGTGCCGCGCAGGTACTCCATGACGATGTAGTAGGTGTCATCGTCCTTGCCCCAGTCGTAGACGCTCACGATGTAGGGGCTCTGGAGGGCAGCCGCCGCCTGGGCCTCCTGCTTGAACCGAGCCGCGAACGAGGGGTCGCTCGCGTACTGCGGCAGCATGGTCTTGATCGCGACCGTGCGCCCCAGCACCTCGTCGAGGCCGCGGTAGACGATGGCCATGCCACCAGACCCCACCTTGTCCTGGACCGTGTAGCGTCCCCCGAGTACCTTACCTGCCATGTCGTGCTCCCATCACGCGACGTGTGAAACCATGTTGCCTATCCCCGAGCCTGGATCTCGAGGCATTCGGTGAGGACCTGGCCCGCGATGTAGGTCGCGACGCCCCTCACGTCGTTGCCCTGGCCCTCCACGCAGACGGCGATCGCGATCGTCGGCTGGTCATAGGGGGCGAAGCCCAGGAAGAGGGAGTTCATGCCGCCTGCCACCTGCGCGGTGCCCGTCTTGCCGGCAACCTTGATGCCCGGCACGGAGGCGGCATAGCCCGTGCCGTTCTGGACCACCTCGAGCATGCCCTCCTTCAAGGCGAGCACCGTCTCCGGAGAGATGGGCTGGCCTATGGCCTGGGGGACGGTGCTCGTTACCGTGACGCCCTCGGGCGAGAGGACGTGGTCCACCACGTAGGGGTTGAGGACGATGCCGCCGTTGGCGATGGCGGCTGCGACGACCGCGTCCTGCATGACGGTCGCCTGGGGGCCGGCGGGGCTGGCGTGCTCGCCCACGGGTTGGCCGCAGGCGGCCCAGGCCGTCTCCCACTCGGTCATCTCGGAGGGTTCGGGCATGAGCGAGGGCACGCTCGTGAAGTCCTGGCCCAGCGCCATGCCATAGCCGAAGGCGTGCGAGTAGCTCACGAGGGCGTCGGCGCCAATCTGCACGCCGAGCTGGGCATATGCGGTGTTGGCGGACTGTGCCAGGGCCTCGCGCAGGGTGATCGTGCCAAACGACTCCATGTCGTTGTTGGTGACCTGGGCGTTCCCGATGGTCATCTCGGCGGGCGAGTCGTAGGTGCTGTCGAGGGTGGCGATGCCGGCGTCCAGCGCGGCGGCGAGGGCGATGACCTTGTAGGTCGAGCCGGGCGCGTAGAGCGTCTGGACCGAGCGGTCGATGAGGGCCCCCTGGCCGGAGTCGCCCTGGATGATCTCGCCGATTTGGTCGTAGGCGAAGGTGGGCGAGGAGGCCTTGGCGAGCACCGCGCCCGTCGAGGGGTCAAGGATCACGATGGCGCCCGCATAGCCGGCCAGCGCACGCTCGCAGGAGGCCTGCATGCGCGAGTCGATGGTGAGCACCACCGAGTCGCCCGGCGTCTGGATGCCGGCGAGCGAGTACAGGGCGCTCTGCCAGTCCGAGAAGTCCGCATGCCCCGTGAGCGTCTCGTTCATGGAGTTCTCGATGCCCGTGGAGCCGTACTGGACGGACGTGTAGCCCACGGTGTGGGCCGCGAGCGTGCCCTCGGGGTAGGAGCGCGAGTAGGAGCCGTCCTCGTTGCGGACGCTCTCGGCCAGCGTGTGACCATCGGACGTGATGATCGAGCCGCGCTGGACGTAGGCGCTCTTGGCGATGGTGTGGTTGTTGTTGGGGCGGTCCTGCAGCGCCTGCGCGGTCACCACCTGGACATAGGTGAGGTTGCCCACGAGCGCCGCGAAGAGCAGCGTGAAGGTGGTGATGAGCAGCGTCAGGCGCTTGGAGAGGGCGACTCGCCCCAGGACGCCCGACTCGGTGGTGACCAGGCCAAAGCGGCCACGGGCGTGGCTGCCGCGCGTGATGGCGCTGGCGAGCGGGTCGCGCGGACGCACGCCGGGCGTGGTGACGCCCGCGCCTACGAGCTCGGTGTCGCGTCCGGTCGCCTGGTCGCCGGCGCGCAGGAGCAGGCCCACGATGATGAAGCTCGAGAGCAGCGAGCTGCCGCCCTGGCTCATGAAGGGGAGGGTGACGCCCGTGAGGGGCAGGAGCTTGGTGACGCCGCCCACGATGATGAAGGCCTGGAGCGAGATGCTCGTGATGAGGCCCACGGCGGTGAAGGCGGCCATGTCGCTCTTGGCGCGGGCGGCCGTGGCAAAGCCACGCACGGCCAGCAGCATGAAGCCGATGAGCACGGCGCTCCCGCCCAGAAGGCCCATCTCCTCGCCGATCGCCGAGAAGATGAAGTCGCTCTCGACGACGGGGATGAGCGTGGGGACGCCCTTGCCGATGCCCACGCCGGTCAGGCCGCCGTCGGCCAGCGAGTACAGCGACTGCACGATCTGCATGCCCGCGCCCGAGGGGTCCGCGAAGGGGTCGAGCCAGATCTCGAAGCGGGTGCGCACGTGGCCAAAGAGGTGGTAGCACGCGTAGGCGCCCAGGGCGAGCAGGGCAAACGAGATGATGACGTACGAGATGCGCCCGGTGGCCACGTAGAGCATGACCACGAAGATCGAGAAGAACAGGAGGGCGCTGCCCAGGTCGCGCTCGAAGACCACGACGAGCAGCGACAGGCCCCACATCACGAACAGCGGCGCCAGCATGCGCGGCCGCGGGAAGGTCAGGGGCCCCAGACGGACGGACGACGCGGCGAGCAGCTCGCGGTTGTCGGCAAGGTAGCTCGCGAGGAAGAGGACGATGCAGATCTTGGCGATCTCGCCCGGCTGGAACGAGAAGCCCCCGATCTTGAGCCACAGCTTGGAGCCGCTGATCTCGGTGCCGACGACCATGGGCAGCAGCAGGAGGAGCACGCCCACGAGGCCGATGGTGTACTTGTAGTGGGCGAGCTCGTCGAGGTTGGGCACCACTGCCAGCGTCACGACCATCGCCGCGACGGAGACGAAGAGCCAGATGACCTGGTTGACGGCGAGGTCCGGCTTGAGCCTGGTCACGAAGGCGATGCCGATGCCCGCCAGCACGAAGACGACGGGCAGGATGGCCGGGTCTGCGCCGGGCGCCAGGAAGCGGATGGCGATGTGCGAGATGGTGAAGGCGACGACGAGGGCGATGGGCACCGAGAGCGTCTCCACGGAGAGGGCGAGCCCGGCGTTGGCCACGTACAGGGCATAGAGCAGCATGACGGGCAGGGACCCGGCCACGAGCAGCAGCAGCTCGGTGTTGCGACGCGAGCCCTCGTGCGTGGTCGCCTGGGTCTCATATGGGCTGGCCATGGCTAGTCACCCCCCTTGGCCTGGTCGTCCGACGGCTGGGCGGGAGGCGCGCTGGTGGAACTGGCGACGCCGTCCGCCTCGGCGGAGATGATCACGGGGTCGCCGTTCTCGTCGACCTCGGACTGGGACTGCGTGGAGTCGGCCGCCTCGGCGGCCTTGGCCTTGTCGGCCTCGATCTGGGCGAGGTAGCCCTCGACGATGGAGACCGCCTCGTCATGGCTTGAGACGGGGATGCCCTCGGCAAGCTGCTTCTGCGTGGTGTCGGGGAGGTCGGAGACGCTGACCTCCGTCCGCTCGGAGAGCTCGGAGAGGTCGATGCCCAGGAGCTGCGCGTTGACGCCGCGGTGGATGCCCACGGAGCCGTTGTCGTCGGAGAGGTACCAGGACTGCCTGACGTAGAAGGCACCCAGCGCCGCGAAGACCGCCACGACGGCGAGCAGGCCCGTCCCCAGCGCGGCGAAGTGCCTGACGAACTCGCGATGGTGCCTGTCCGAGCTGCCGTCGTCGACGACGTCGACCACGACCACGGTGACGTTGTCGTGGCCGCCTTCGGAAAGCGCGCAGCTCACGAGGTTGTCGGCAGCCTGCTGGGGGCTTGCGCTCGAGACGGCGACCGACTCGATGATGCTGTCGGGGACCATGGAGGACAGGCCGTCGGAGCAGATGATGATGCGGTCGCCCTGCTCGACCTCGAGCGTGAAGTGGTCGGCGTACATCTCGGGGTCGGAGCCCAGGGCTCGCGTGATGACGGAGCGGGACGGGTGGATGCGGGCCTCGTCAGCCGTGATCTCGCCGGCGTCGATGAGCTCCTCGACGAAGGAGTGGTCGTGCGTGACGCGCACGAGCGTGCCCATGTGGAGCACGTAGACGCGCGAGTCGCCCACGTGGGCGACGGCCATGCGGTCGCCCTCGAGGACGACGCAGGTGGCGGTGCAGCCCATGCCGGGCTTGCCCACGCCGTTCTCGACTGCGTTGATGATGTCGGTGTTCGCCGTCTCGACGGCCGCGCCGAGCAGGGAGTCGTCGACGTGGTCGACGCCGGTGCGCGAGAGCGACTGGACTGCCAGGGAGCTGGCCACCTCGCCGGCGGCATGGCCGCCCATGCCGTCGCACACCGCGAAGAGCGGGGCCTGGACGAGGAAGGAGTCCTCGTTGTGGTCGCGGATGAGGCCCACGTCCGAGCGCGCGCCCCACGAGAGGGTCTTCGAGCTGCCCGTGTTCGTGTCGGCCCCGGCACGTCCCTCGACGGGCACGGTCTTGAGGCCGGGCGCGTTGACGGGGGTCTGCGAGGGGGGAGGGGTGACCTTGGGCTGGTCGGCCGCGGGCGGCTCCACCGGGGTGGTCGTCACGTCCTCCGTGCCCATGGTCGCCTCACGAACGGCCGCGACGACCTCGGTGAGGTCGGCCGTGTCGCCCGGCTCGGGCAGGGAGGTGTTGATGACGTCCGTCATTGGCGACTGACCCTCATGATGGTGTCTCCCACCTGGACCTCGTCACCGTCGCGCAGGGTGACGGGCTGCTCGATGGGATGGCCGTTGACGAAGGTCCCGTTGGTGGACTCGAGGTCCTCGACCACGAGGGCGGGGCCTTGGAGCGTGAAGCGGGCGTGCGTCGACGAGACGTACGGCTCGGCGATGACGATGTCGGACGAGGGGGAGCGTCCCACCACGACGGGCCCCAGCATGTCCACGTGCAGACCACGCAGCTGCTTGGGTCCCTTCTCCACGTCGACGCACCAGATGGCGGCATCCGTGCGCTGGCCGCGCACAAGGCCGATGCCCGTCCTCATCACCGAGAAGAGGAACAGGTACAGCAGGATGACGAGCAGGATGCGCCCAGCGAAGAGAACGAGGTCGATCATCGGGGTACCCCCTAGTTCTCCCTGAACTCGAGGTTCACGAGGCCAAGCGTGATGAGGTCCCCATCACGCAGGAAGCACTGGTCGACGTCGACGTCATTGACCAGGGTCCCGTTGGTGGAGTTGAGGTCGGTGATGCGCCATGCGGTGCCGGTGTAGGCCAGCTCGGCGTGGCGGCGGGAGACGTTGGGGTCGCGCAGGACGATGCCGTGGCTCGTGCGCTCGCGGCCGATGATGACCTTGGGGGCGATGGCCGTGTAGGTGCGCCCCGACTGTCGGTCGATGAGCAGGCAGGTCTGCGGGGCCTCCTGCTGGGCGGTCTGCTGGGCGACGAGCGCGGCCTCCGCGTCGTGCAGCGCCTTGATGGCGCCCGTTCCGTAGGGGTCGTTCGCGGGACCACCGCGACGCTTGGTGGCAGGGACATCCGGAGCCGCCGCACGGCCCTGGGACGGGACGACGAGGGGCTCGTTGAGCTCGCTCGCGGGGATGACGTCAAGGCCGGCGTCATCGGCGCCGTCGGGGCCGGCCGCCAGCACCGCGGGGCTGGGGATGGGCTTGAGGCCGGGCATGGCGGCGTCGGCAGATCCCTTGTGCCTGCTGCCGCGGGCAGGCGCCGGCTTTGCCGCCCCACCCAGGTTGGAGTTGCCGCTGTAGTAGGCGCGCTCCTCCGCGCGCAGGCGCTCGAGGGTCCGCGCGTCTACGTTCTCGGCGAAGACGGAGAACTTGCCGCTCCTCAGCGAGGGGTCGACCATGAAGCGCACCAGCGGCTCGCCCACGAACGAGTAGCCACGCACCTGCGCCTGGGCCTCCACGAACTGCCTGATCTCGAGGGTGAGCTGGTCGTAGAAGGGACGCATGAGGGAGTCGTCGGTGCCCGAGACGAGCACGGTGAAGAGGGCGGGGGCGGTGTCCACGCCATCGATGACGAAGGTCTCGTTCTCCATCTCGTGCGCGGCGCGCTTCGCGAGCCTCTTGAACGAGAACGGCGCGGTGAAGCCGCGGCGCGACCCGAAGATGCTCGAGATGCGGTCCTCGAAGACGTTGAAGAAGTTCATCGGTTGTCCTCCTGGCTCACGTGAGGGGGCCCAAAGGTCGAAACTGCAATGCCCATAAGTATGAACAAGAGTACCGCAATGGCGACCATGCTCGGGCTCGGGGGCTCCCATATTCCGCCATTCTTCACCCATGTCGCCAGCATCTGCACAAAGATGAAGCCACAGAGGCCCACGAGTTGGCCGAATATGGCGAGGGGCTTGCTCCCCCGGTGCGACAGCAGCGAGACCACGAGCGCGACCGTCGCCATCCCCGCAGGGGCGACGAGCTCGGTCGGGCTCGAGAGCGTCGCGCGGGCGACCGTCCAGATGGTCTGCGCCGAGATGCCCATGACGACGCCCGCCGAGACGACGCGCTCCGCGAACCAGCCCAGAAGGACGGTGACGAAGGCCGCGAGGGGCGTGAGCCCGTAGCCGGAGAGGGCGACGCCGGTCACCGGGGCAAAGGTCAGGGCGGGCATGAGCAACGCGGCGCTCGCGAGGTCGTGGACGCGGCCGACGCGGTACCACCACAGGCCGAGCGCCACGCCCACCACCAGCCCGATGGCCAGGGCGACGTGCGGCTGCACCTCGGGAATGGCGCCCATGGGGATGTTCAGGCCCATGTCGCTCACGTCAACCGCATTTGACCCGGCGGTGTTCCCTCCCAGCACGGCGAGCGCGCGCTCGACCGAGAGGGTCGAGACGCTCGCCCCGCCCACGATGGTCGCGAGGGTGAGGCCCAGGACGGCAAGCGCAGCCCCAAGGGGCGGCAGGGCCGCACCTGCGACGGCCGCGACAAGGGCTGGCGCCAGACGATGGGGCAAGGACGAGAAGCCCAGGCAGGGGGCGATGCACCATCCCAGCCAGGCAAGGCTGGCCGCGACCAGCGCGCGCGTGCAGAACGTCCCCAGCCAGGGGGCCTTCTCCTCGAGCGTGAGCCTCCTGCCGTGGAAGACGGTGTCGGGGGCCTCGTCGTCGGTGAGCTGGCCCAGCAGGTCGCGAAGCGAGGCCTGGCCTTGGTCGGGGTCGCCCAGCACGGGGACGCACTCGTCGGCGAACTCTGCGACCGAGGTGGTGCGATAGGCGGGGTCCGACTCGAGCGCTGCAAGCAGGGACGAGGCCGCCTCAGGGGGAAGCGTCCCCGCGAGCTTCGCGAGGGTGGTCCCGCGGCTGCCCCCCTTGTGGATGAGGGCGAGCGACTCCTCGGCGGTACGGGCGGCGAAGGGGTTCTTGCCGGTAAGCGACTGCAGGACGACGACCGCGAGCGCAAAGAGGTCGCAGCGCTCGTCGACCAGGCCTCCCTGGATCTGCTCGGGGGGCATGTAGCCCACGGTGCCGCCGCGCGCGTCGGCATACCCGGCCGCGGAGGCGAGCGTCGCCATGCCAAAGTCGCCCAGCTTCACGATGCCCTTGCGGTCGAACATGATGTTGGCGGGCTTGATGTCCAGGTGCAGGACGCCGTTCTCGTGCGCGTAGTCGAGGGCGTCGGCAAGGGAGTCGAGCACGTAGGCAGCCTCGTCGGGTAGGAGCGTGCCGCCCTCGACGCGAGCGAGCAGCTCCTGCAGGGTCACCCCGTCCACGAACTCCATGACCAGGTAGGCATAGTCGTAGTCGGCCTCGAAGTCGAAGACCGTGACGATGTTGGGGTGCGAGAGCATGCATGAGGTGCGCGCCTCGGAGAGGGCCTCCTGGATGGTCGAGACGTTGGTGGCGGCGCCCGGGGCCGAGAGGGGGATGCACTTGATGGCGACGCGGCGCTGGAGGCGCGTGTCCCAGCAGACCTCGACGGTGCCAAAGCCCCCCTCGGCACGCGACTCGAGGACCCGGTACCTGTTGAGGATGAGGCCGGAGGGCTCCTCGGGGGAGTGCTCATAGCTGTCCTGGCCATAGGCGTTGGGCGAGGCCACCGCCTGGCGTCGGAGCATGGTATGTGGGCCGTTTGCGTCTCGCACGAAGGTCCCTTGTTCGTCTTAGCTGCGTTTGTGCGTACGTGCCACGACATTTTACCGCATTACATCAATTCTCGTTTGCAAAGCGGCGGGGGTTAGTAGTAGAATTCGGTCTCACGCGGGCGTGGCGGAATTGGCAGACGCGTACGGTTCAGGTCCGTATGAGAGCAATCTCGTGGGGGTTCAAGTCCCTTCGCCCGCACCATCGATCCTGAGAGGCCTCCCAGATGGGAGGCCTTTTCGTTAGCGCGAGGCCGTTTGCGTCACTGTCCTTGCAGATGGCACACTGCAAACGTTTCCGATGAGATCTTGCGGTTTTGGCGTCTCCCTCTGTGCGACCTGCAAGCACAGGGAGCTGCATGGCTCGTCAAGAAGGCCGTCGAGAGCCCCAAGGGGTTGCAGCTGCGTCCCTGTCCCTATAATATGACAACTGTCATATTACGAGAGAAGGAGCCCTGTGCCGCCCAAGGTCAAGACGACGCGCGAGATGATCGTGGAGGCAGGTGTCGACGTGGTCCGCGATGCGGGGCCCGATGCCCTCACCATGCGTGCCGTGGCTGCCAGGCTCGGCTGCTCCACGCAGCCCGTGCTCAGCAACTTCCCTACGTCCGCGCAGCTCAAGGAGGCCGTCTACGAGCGTGCCGACCAGGTTCACACCAACTACCTCATGCAGGGTGCCGCCGACGGCGAGAACCCGCTCCTGGCCATCGGCCTTGCCTACGTGCGCTTTGCGAGGGAGGAGCCCAACCTCTTCAAGCTGCTCTTCCAGTCGGACGGGTTGGGCTCGGCCAGCCTCGCAGGCCTCGTCGCGGCTGACGATCTGACGCCGATCGTCTCGCTCATCGCATCCGAGGCGGGCATCGACGAGGACGCCGCGCGCGAGGCGTTCGCCTGCATCGAACTCGTCGCGCATGGATACGCGAGCTTCCTGGCTAACAACTCGATGGACTATGACGAGCCGTTCTGCGTACGTGCGCTCGAGGCGGCGTTCGTCGGTGCCGTGGGCGTGGCGAGAGGAGAGCTGTGATGAAGGCATTGTTCGACAGGGACGAGACCATCTTCGCCTTGGTGTGGATCGTCATCTACGTGGTGGGCTTTGGCAATGCCGGCGTGCTCACGGACGACGTCGTGACCAACTATGCCATTCAGGTGGCGGCGGGCTTCGTCATGGTGGTGGCCCTCGTGACCTTCGCCCGCAAGAACGACCTGCTCGAATACTGGGGCCTCTGCCCGCTCAGGGGCGACGCGCGCCGCTTCCTGTGGTTTGTGCCGCTCCTCGTTCTCATGAGCGAGAACGTCTGGCTGGGCCTGGGCAAGGGTGAGGACAGCACGCTCGCCATGGTCCTGGGCATCGCGGCCATCGGCGTCATGGCGCCCATCCTCGAGGAACTCGTCCTGAGGGTCATCCTCTACCGCGCGCTCGGCCACTCGAATGCCTTGCGCGCGTTTGTCATCTGCTCGGTCACGTTTGGCGTCGGCCACATCGTCAACCTGCTGTTTGGGCATGACCTGGCGCGCACGCTCATCCAGGTTTGCTATGCCCTGTGCATAGGCTTCTGCCTCATGGCGGTGCTGCATGCGGGAAGGAGCATCGTCCCCATCACCCTCGCGCACATCGAGATGAACACACTGGGCTTCTTTGCCAACCAAGGCGAGGTGGGAACCGCCGCGGACTACGCGACGATTGCCATCCTGTGCGTCGGCTGCATCGCCTATGGCGTCTATGTGCTTCGCGCCCATGCGGACGAGCGTCCGCTCACAAGCGCACCTCTCGAGTGGTAGGCCTATGTAGCGGGTGCGGAGGACCCTGGGTGCCCTACTCGCCCTCGTCGTCGAAGAGCGACTCGAAGACCGACTTCTCCTCGCCCTCCTCGAGCTCATGGTTGTAGTAGATCTTGCGGCCGCGACGCTCCAGGACAAAGGCGATGATGAGGAACAGCACGATGCCGCCAAGGATGAGCGCCATGACGCCCGTGCGGGTGGCGAAGAGCCAGTTGAGGAAGTCGCCCATGATGACATGCCTTTCTATGTCTGGGCGTCGTGACGAACTGATGACCGAGCGCCCGCGGGATTCGCGCACAAGTATATACTTGGTTGGTTGCAACAGGAGCGGCCGTCTTGGGCGACCGCCGGACGAGAAGAGGATGCAATGCTCGACATCAAGTTCGTACGCGAGAATCCCGACGTGGTGGACAAGGCCATGGCGTCGCGCAATGGCTCCTGGGACCGCGAGAGGTTCTTCGAGCTGGACGCCGAGCGCCGCTCCGTCATCGCCGAGGTCGAGGCCCTGCAGGCAGAGCGCAACGCCCTCTCCAAGCAGATCGGCCAGCTCATGCGCGAGGGCAAGAAGGACGAGGCGGAGGCCGCCAAGGCCCAGGTCACGGTCAACAAGGACCGCATCGCCGAGCTGGAGGCAAAGCGCGGCGCTGCCGAGGACGCCCTCTACGACCTCGTCTGCCGCATCCCCAACATCCCCGACGAGTCCGTGCCGTACGGCAAGGATGACTCCGAGAACCCCGAGGTTCGCCGCTGGGGCACCCCGCGCGAGTTCGACTTTGCCCCCAAGGCGCACTGGGACCTTGGCCCCGAGCTCGACATCATCGACTTCGACCGCGGCGTCAAGATCGCCGGCGCCAAGTTCTACGTGCTGGGCGGCATGGGTGCCCGCCTCGAGCGCGCCCTCATCAACTTCATGATCGAGACCCACACCTCCGTGGGCTTCAAGGAGTGGTGGCTTCCCGTCATCACCAACCAGGCCACCCTCTTTGGCACGGGCCAGCTGCCCAAGTTCGAGGAGGACCTCTACCATGTGAACCCCGACCTCTACCTCATCCCCACGGCCGAGGTCCAGCTCACCAACCTGCACCGCGACGAGGTGCTCGACGGCTCCAAGCTGCCGCTCTGGTACTGCGGCTTCACGCCCTGCTTCCGCGAGGAGGCGGGCAGCGCCGGCCGTGACACCCGCGGCATCATCCGCGTGCACGAGTTCGACAAGGTCGAGATGGTCAAGTTCGCCAAGCCCGAGGACTCCATGAACCAGCTCGAGAGCATGACCGCCGAGGCGGAGCTCATCCTCCAAAAGCTGGGCCTGCCGTATCGCGTGGTCAACCTCTGCACCGGTGACATCGGCTTCTCGGCGCGCAAGACCTACGACATCGAGGTCTGGCTGCCCAGCTATGACAACTACAAGGAGATCTCGTCCTGCTCCAACTGCTGGGACTTCCAGGCCCGCCGCGCCAACATCCGCTACAAGGATCCCGCGGAGTTCAAGGGCACGCGCCTGGTCCACACGCTCAACGGCTCCGGCCTTGCCGTGGGTCGCACCATGGCGGCCGTCATCGAGAACTACCAGAACGCCGACGGCTCCATCACGGTCCCCGAGGCGCTGGTGCCCTACATGGGCGGTGTCACGACCATCGTGCCCGAGGTCTAGTCTTACTCACAGGGGTTGCGTGGGGCGGGGCGACGTGGTCGCCCCGCCCTCCTTTTGCGGCGTTCCGCAAATGAAAGAACAGGTGTTCTATTTGTCCCTCACTTGGGGTATCATGTACCTGACGATACCGAGAGGGAGGAGAGACATGAACACCAACATGACCATGGTGGATGACCACCGCAGGCTCATCGCGTCGTTCGACGAAGGCGGGGAGTCGCGCGAGGTCTGGATCGGACGTGGGGATGGCCGCTCGCTCGAGGTGGGTGAGGTCACCTGTGGCGAGCTTACCAAGCAGGTCTATGGGGAGACCAGGCACGATCACCGCGTGCTCCTTGGCGTGGAGTCCCTCGCCATGGTTCCCCAGGTGCTTGCGTGCGTGGGGGAGGACCCAGAGGATGCCCTTGTCAGTATGCTCTCGTCTGAGGACGTCTTCCTCTCCGATCTCATGGACAGCCTCGATGCCCACGGCATTCCGTACACCTATCTCTCGATCTCGCAGCGTGGAGGCTCCTTCAGGCCCGCCGGGAGGTGCTCTTGATTCCGGCAGTCTCGGCTAACTCTTGATGAAATATGAAAATCATCAAATTAAGCCTTGACACCTTGGGGACACGGTGCCATTATTCTCTGTGCACGCGGCGTTACCTCAGCTGGATAGAGGGCCTGACTACGAATCAGGACGTCAGGGGTTCGAATCCCTTACGCCGCACCAGCGAACACGAGGGGCCTCCCACACGGGAGGCCTTTTGTTTTCTCGGTTGAGCCCATGCCAAAGTCCAAAAGCACCCTCTCGGGTTCGAATCCCCAGCTAAAAAAACAACAACGCCCCCTTGCGGGGGCGCGTAGTGATCTGGCGGAGAGCTGGGGATGTCCAAGGCTTGCTGCGCAAGCCTTGCGGCCTCGGGCTGCGCCCTCGGCCCGCGACATGCCACCGGCATGTCGCGCCCTCTCGGGTTCGAATCCCCAGCTAAAAAAACAACAACGCCCCCTTGCGGGGGCGCGTAGTGATCTGGCGGAGAGCTGGGGATTCGAACCCCAGAAGGGCTTTGCGGCCCTTACTCGCTTAGCAGGCGAGCACCTTCGGCCTCTCGGTCAGCTCTCCGTGTGCTAGAGAATGATACCCCACCCGGCGCACATCCACAATCAAAACCTAAGGAAGTCCTCGCCAACTACGATGTCTCCAGCATGGGAGCGCACCACATCCCACGAGAAGCGCCCCACAAGCTCACTCGGCAGGACCTCCTCGCCAGGCTCCGCAAGACCTACACATGACGCGAGCCTGCCAACGATTGCACTTGGCCGAACGCCGCGTTCGCGGAGCACGCCAAGGTCGAGGTCGCGCTCGCGCTTGGAGAGGCGCCGGCCATCCGGTGCCACGAGGAGTGGCACGTGGGCGTAGCTTGGCGTGGGATAGCCCAGCAGCCGCTGAAGCCACATCTGCCGGGCGACCGACCCCAAGAGATCTCGCCCGCGCACCACCTGCGTGACACCCATCTCGGCGTCGTCGACCACCACGGCAAGCTGGTAGGCAACCACGCCGTCGCTCCTGCGCACGAGGAAGTCGCCGCACTCGGTCGCGAGGTCCTCCTCGTGAGCGCCCATGACGAGGTCGTCAAAGCGCACAAGGCGCTGGGGATCGTCTGCGTCGGGGACGCGAAGGCGCGTTGCCGGCGGTCTCACCGCAGACCTGCGTGCGATTTCGTCTGACCCGAGGTTGCGGCACGTGCCCTGATACACGTAGGTGCCGTCCGAGGCGTGGGGCGCGGTCGCGGCATGGAGCTCTGACCTGGTGCAGAAGCAGGGATAGGTCAGGCCCGCCTCTGCCAGGCAATCGATGGCCCTGGCATAGCGCTCTCCCCGGTCGCTCTGGAAGTGAGGGCCCTCGTCCCAGTCGAGCCCCAGCCAGGCGAGGTCCTCCATGAGCAGGGAGGCAACGCCCCGGTCCTGGGCGCGTGGGTCGAGATCCTCGACTCGCATGACCATACGCCCGCCGGCGCTGCGCGCGCCAAGCCAGGCGAGCAGGGCGGAGAAGACGTTCCCCAGGTGCATGCGACCCGAGGGCGTGGGGGCGAAGCGCCCGACGACCGTTGTGCTTGTCATGGTGTCCATGGTGGGAATCGTAGCGCAAGGAGGGTTCGTGTGGGCAGACCAGGCCCATCTGGTGGGGGCTGCAGCGCAGAGTTGTGAAACTGCCAAAAAATCGAGGTTTTAGGAAGAAATGGGGTGTCAAATCGCCACCCGGAGAATACATCACCTGCATTTGCGCAGGTAAAAGGCATCGTATTTGGGCAAGCCTTCGAGGTCACAACTCAAATCTTCCTAAAACCTCGATTTTTTGGCAGTTTCACAACTCTGCCATGCAGAGCGAGACGCTCTCGCTCGAAGAGTCGTTCGTTTGGGGTGCAAGTTGGGGATAATGTCATGGAGCCACGGACCGCAGACCCGAAGGGACTGCCATGAACCGCACAAAGACCTTCCTCCGCCTCGCTGTCGCCTCCCTCGTCTTCGTGCTGGGGCTGGTAATTCAGCCGACCGGGGCGTACGCCAAGAGCTACGAGATCTCCCGGGTCGACATCGACGCGACCGTCGGCACGGACGGCTCGCTCACGGTGTCCGAGGAACGCACCTTCGAATTCGACGGCCACTACAACGGCGTGTACTGGGACCTCGCCCGGGGCACGTACGAGGGACATGACATTGGCATCCAGGTCGTGTCCGCCCAGCGCAACATGGGCTATGGCTGGGAGGAGATGCAGCTGGTCGACGATGCCGCCGTGGGCGACGACGCAGTCTACATCGTGCGTGACCGCTACAACTACGACACCGACACCGACATCACACGCATCCAGATCTTCACGCAGGTAGATGACCAGCCCGTCACCTTCCGCATCAACTACGTCGTCACCAATGGCGTCGTCGCGTGGGGTGACGTGGGCGAACTGTACTGGAAGTACGTCTCCGACGGCTGGGACGAGTCGTCCCAGCATGTCACGTGCGACGTTCACCTCCCCATTCCCGCGGGAACCACGGTGACAGCGGGCGACAACGTGCGCGCATGGGGCCACGGGCCGCTCAACGGCACGGTCGAGGTGACCGACGACGGCGCGCACTACTCGGTGCGCGAGGTCGGAACCTACGAGTTCGCCGAGGCTCGCCTCGCATTCCCCGTCTCGTGGCTCTCGGGCATGACCCCCGGAAGCAGAGACGCACTTGACGCGATCGTCGAGGAGGAGACCACCTGGGCGGACCAGGCAAACGCACAGCGGGAGCGCGCCAAGCAGATCCTTGGCATGCTCTTTGGCGGCGGTGGTGCCATGGCGGGCATCTGCGGTCTCATCGCGTGGGTGAGCAGGAAGCGGTATCGCCTGCTCGAGCGCGAGGTCTTCGACGAGACGTACTATCGTGACGTTCCCAGCGACGACCACCCGTCCGTCCTCGGGGCCCTCTACAACGGGGGCAGCCCGGAGGCCAAGGAGTTCACGGCGGCGCTCATGCGCCTCACCGACATGGGGGCGGTGGGCCTCGACCTGGTGACCACGCGTGGCAAGCGCGGCAAGGAGAAGAAGGACTATCGCATCACGCGCAACGACTCCCGCTCCGACCAGCTCGTCGACCGCATCGACAGGGAGACGGACGAGTTCCTCTTCCGCTTCCTCGCCCGCAGGTGCGCGAGCCTCGACGGGTCGACGTACAACAGCAAGTTCCCGCCCCTGTACTTTGGCCGCATCGAGAAGATCGCGAAGAAGTATCCGGAGTCCTACAACAGCAACTTCGATGACTGGAACAACGCGGTCAAGGCTCAGTGCGAGACGCGCGGGTTCTTCAACGGCGAGGTCACGGGCGGGAGGCTCCTGCCGCTCGTGGCTGGCGTGATGGCGGTAGTCTTCGCCTTCATCGAGCTGCTGGGGACGCTCGTGACCGAGGCCTATCTCCCGGGCTTCGCCATCAGCCTCCTGCTTGCGGCCATGGCGGTCGTCCTGTTCGTCGTCGCGGCCAAGAACAAGCCCCTCTCGCGTGAGGCGCTCGAGATAACGGCGAAGATGCGCGCGCTCAGGCGCTGGCTCAAGGACTTCACGCGCCTCAAGGAGGCCATCCCCTCCGATGTCGTCCTCTGGAACAGGCTTCTGGTCATGGCCGTCGTGCTTGACGTCTCCGACGAGGTCATCGAGCAGCTTCGCGTCGCCATGCCGCAGGTTCTCGCGGACCCGCGCTTTGGGTCCAGCTACTACTGGTGCGTCAGCAGGGACTACGGCGTGTCCTCTCCCGCCTCCGTGTTCACCCACGCCGCGACCACGGCGGCGCACGTGTCGGTGGCGGAGCTTGCAAGCTCCTCGAGCAGCTCCGGCGGCGGAGGCGGCGGCGGGTTCTCCGGCGGCGGAGGCGGCGGCTTTGGCGGCGGAGGCGGCGGCGGGGCCTTCTAGCAGGAGGGCGACCATGTTGCCAAGTGGCGGGGTTGCATAAGCCCAGTCCGCCCCTCGTGCGGTTTGAGTAAGAAAAAGTGCATTGCGTATGTGGGCTCACGGGTGACACGTGAGTCCACATCATCTTCATATGCCGTTTTACCTGCAACTATTGAATAGTAACTCGCGTGATTATCCCTTTGAATAGAAAAATGCCCTACGAATATAGATTTCAGGACAATTTGACCTTTACCGGTTAAAACTAAAAACAAGCCGTTCGGGGAAATGCATATATCCATCATGCGCTTGAATCATCGATTGAGTAGGATTGTGTCGTTCCCAAACGGGAATGAACCGGTCTTGGGCGCCCTGCGCCAAGACGGGTTCCCGTACTTTTGCGCCAGTGCTTTCGGGCAGAGACAACTATTCGAAGGAGCAGACATGGGAAAGTTTGAGTCCCCCGACCGCGTCGTCATCGCCCTGGGCGGCAACGCCCTTGGCAACACCCCCGAGGAGCAGATCGCCAAGGTCCGCGCCGCGGCCCCGACGCTTCTCAAGGTCATCGGCATGGGCAACGAGATCATCATCACCCACGGCAACGGCCCGCAGGTCGGCATGAT
>CAMPCT010000022.1 GCA_946647055.1 uncultured Atopobium sp.
AGGAGGAGTACTTCGTCAAGCGCGACGCCCTCATCGACCAGTACAAGGCCGAGGGTCGCCGCAAGGAGATCCAGGCCGCGCTCAAGAAGCTGAAGTGGGAGACCAGGGAGCCCGACGCGCCTGCGGACCTCTGCTGGCTCTACGGCAGCTACCTGGACGACTACCTGCACGACATCGCCGTCTGCCAGCGCTTTGCCCGCATCAACCGCGAGGTCATGGCACGCGAGATCTGCCACATGGCGGGGCTCGACGCTCGCGACGCGTTCCACACGGTGCACAACTACATCGACACCGACGAGATGATTCTGCGCAAGGGGGCCATCGCCGCCCATGAGGGCGAGCTGGTGCTCATCCCCCTCAACATGCGCGACGGGTCCATCCTGGCGCGCGGTCGCGGCAACGCGGACTGGAACTTCTCGGCACCCCACGGCGCGGGACGCCTCATGTCGCGCACCCAGGCAAAGGAGGCACTGAGCCTGTCCGAGTACCGCGAGCAGATGGCGGGCGTCTACACCACGTCCATCTCGGAGCGCACGCTCGACGAGGCGCCCGGCGCCTACAAGAGCGTCGACGACATCATCGGCCCCATCGCGGAGTCGGTCGACATCGTCGAAGTCATGCGGCCCATCTACAACTTCAAGGCGTAGGGTTGCGGCTCGGCCGTAGCCCTGCACCGGGTCGCCCTGTGGGACGGTTGCGTCACCATCCCGCAGCAGGTTTCGGGCATACCGCGTTACAGCATCACACATCAACGAAGGGAGGACATCCATGGCCAGCGCGACGCTCACCATCCGCCTGGACGAGCAGGACAAGCGACTCATCTCCGAGTACTCGAAGCCCCAGGGCATGACGCTCTCCGAGTTCGGCCTTACGGCCATGCTCGAGCGCATCGAGGACGAGATCGACGCGGCAGACCTCGAGCGCGCCATCGCCGAGGACGACAGTGAGCGCTTCTCGATGGACGAGGTCATGCGGATGTGCCTCGAGGCACGCTGATGGCGTACCAAGTCACCTTCACCAACGCCGCGTCCAAGCAGCTCCTGGCCATCGAGCGTAGGCAGCGCGTCGCGATAGCCTCGTAGGTGCGCGACAACCTCGATAGCTGCCAGGACCCCAGGATGGTCGGCAACTGCAAGAAGCTCAAGGGGCGCGCTGACGCCTGGCGCTGGCGCGTGGGCTCCTACCGGATTGTCGGCCGCGTGCTCGACGACGAACTCGTGGTCGACGTCTTCAAGGTCGGTCATCGAAGGGACGTGTACCGCGAGCTGTAGCGCCCAGTTCATTCGTGACCCGGCCCGCACGTCACCGCCGCCCGCTACGACTGCCCGATTGCCGAGCCGTCTGCGAGCGCGGTTGCCGAAGCCCACAAGAAAAGGCCTTATGCGGATGGTTGGTTTAGCTATTAGGGACGATTTGGGACATAGGCAGACTATATGGTGCCATTTACCTGAAGTTTTGTGATTATCACTACTTGTTGAGGAAGTACAGCCCCACCAGGCAGATGGCCACGCCAATGAGCTTGGTGGCGCTTATTTCCTCGTGAAACAGCAGGTACCCCACGGCAAGCAGGATCACGGCGACGAAGGCGTTCACCATGGTGAGGGTAGAGCTCACCGGCCATCCCGCACGATAGGCGCTCATGAAGCCCACCTCAAGCGCGACGACGACCACGCCCAGGGCAAACGGCGCCCAGTTGAGGCCCGAGAACTCGCGCAGGAGGTTTCCACCCCTGTTGATCACGTGGTACATGATGATGGTGACCACGGTACCAATGGCATAGACCACGGCGACCGCGGCAAGCGGATGGACGTCCGCGGGAATCGACTTCGAGCAGATCTGGTAGACGACGTTCCCAAGAACGACGAGGACGATGGGCCAGACGGTGGCTAGTTCGAGCGTGGGCATAGGGAACCTCGCAGATAAAAACGGTTGGGCCGACAAGCGAGGATACCCCGAAGCACCCCGCGGACAACACAGAACATCCCCTTTTGCATACTCATGGGTGGATTTCTTTCTCAATATGAGTATTATTTCGCTCTGGTTAACGTGACTGAACTAGCATTGAAAGGATTCTGTATGGATGCTTTACAGCGCCTGCTGCGCTACCTCGTCGTGCGCACGCCGAGCGACGAGAACAACGACACCGCCTGCCCCAGCTCGCCCGACGAGTTCGAGCTTGCCCGCCTGCTCGAGCAGGAGCTTCGCAACCTTGGCATCGAGGACGTCCGCCTGAGCGACGACTGCTTCGTCTATGCCAAGGTGCCCGCCACCCCGGGTTTTGAGGACGCCATCAAGCTGGGCCTCATCGCCCACATGGACACCGTCTCGCAGTTCTGCGACCACGAGATCCGCCCGCAGCTGCACGAGAACTATGACGGTGGCGACCTGCCCCTGGGCGACAGCGGCCGCACCCTCACCGTCCGCGACTTCCCCCACCTGCCCTCGCTTGCCGGCCGCACCTTGCTCACCTCGGACGGAACCACCATCCTGGGCGTCGACGACAAGGCCGGCATCGCCGAGATCATGGCCGCGCTCGAGCAGGTGCTCGCAAGCGACGCGCCCCACGGGCCGTTGCGCATCGCCTTCACCCCCGACGAGGAGATTGGCACCGGTGTCTCCCACTTCGACGTCGCCGGCTTCGACGCGGACGTCGCCTACACCATGGACGGCGACACCGAGGGCGGCATCCAGTACCAGAACTTCAACGCCTGCGAGGCGACCTTCAAGATCCGCGGCGTGAGCGTCCACCCCGGCGAGGCCAAGGACATCATGGTCAACGCCGCACTCGTGGCCTGCGAGGTCAACGCCATGCTCCCCGGCTGCGAGATTCCCCGTTGCACCGAGGGCTACGAGGGCTTCTACCACCTGCTGGGCATCAACGGCGACGAGACCCAGACCGAGATGTCCTACATCGTCCGCGACTTCGACGCAGCGTCGTTCGAGGCCCGCAAGGCCACGCTGCGCCACATCGAGAAGACGCTCAACGAGCGCTGGGGCGCGGGAACGGTGGAACTTGCCATCGAGGACGAGTACCAGAACATGGAAAACGTCATCGGGGGCTGCCCCTTCACCATCGACCTCGCCAAGCAGGCCTGCGAGCGCGCGGGCATTGCCTGGGACATCCAGCCCATCCGCGGCGGCACCGACGGGGCCCAGCTCTCGTTCAGGGGACTCCCCTGCCCCAACCTGGGCACCGGCGGGCACGCCTTCCACGGCCCCTTCGAGCATGCGACGGTAGAGGGCATCGATGCCGCCACCAGGATGCTCGTCGAGCTCGTAGGCGTTTACGCGGAGCACCGCAACTAGCACGGTACTAAGCGAGACCAGGAGGGACGCTCAGCCGACCCGGCCTGGTCTCGTGCGTTTTAGAGTCCAAGTGGAAAGGAAAGACATGGAAGCAACAGCACAGACGGCCTCCCCGGAGGCGGACGAGACCGAGCTTACGGAGGGTGGTGGCAAAAAGCGCTTCAAGCTTCACTTCCCCACCGCCATCACGGTGCTCTTCATCGTGATGCTCTTCGCAGCCGCCCTCACCTACATCGTCCCCGCGGGCGAGTATGCCAAGCTCACCTACGACGAGGGCACCGAGACCTTCACCATCACCAACCCCGACGGCACCACCGAGGAGCGCGAGGCCACGCAGGCCACCCTCGACGAGCTGGGCGTCTCCGGCGCCATCGACAGCTTCGTCGACGGCTCCATCTCCAAGCCCGTCGCCATCCCTGGCACCTACCAGCGCGTCGAGCAGAACCCCCAAGGCGCCCTCGAGTTCCTGCTCGCGCCCATCCGCGGCGTCTACGACACCATCGACATCATCCTGTTCGTCTTCATCCTGGGTGGCTGCATTGGCGTGCTCAACTACATGGGTGCGCTGGCCGCCGGCGTCGCCGCGCTGTCGCGTCTGACCCGCGGCAAGGAGTACCTGCTCATCATCATCCTGTCCCTGCTCATGGTTGCGGGCGGCACCACCTTTGGCCTCTGCGAGGAGACCATCGCCCTCTACCCCGTCCTCATGCCCGTCTTCCTGGCGGCCGGCTATGACGCCATGACGTGCATCGCCGTCATCTTCGTGGGCTCGAGCGTGGGCACCATGTACTCCACGGTGAACCCCTTCGCCATCGGCGTGGCAACCAAGGCGGCCGGCATCGCCATGTCCGAGCAGATGGGCTGGCGCTTCATCGCCCTCGCCATCGGCACCATCATGGCCCTCGCCTACGTCCTCAACTATGCGCGCAAGGTTCGCCTCGACCCCACCAAGTCGGTCTGCTACGACTTCAAGGACAAGATCGAGGAGCGCTGGGGCAGCCAGGGCGAGGCGCCCGAGTTCACCACCCACATGAAGCTCTCGCTTGGCGCGTTTGGCCTGGCCTTCGTGGTGCTGGTCTACGGCATCGTGCGCTACCTGTGGTGGTTTGACACCATGACCTCGGTGTTCCTGGCCTGCGCCATCTTCCTGGCCTTCTTCTCGGGCCTCGAGGAGGAGACGTTCATGGACCAGTTCATCAGCGGCGCCGGCGACCTCATGAGCGTCGCCCTCGTCATTGGCGTGGCCCGCGCGGTCAACATGCTGCTTGAGGACGGCCTCATCTCCGACACGATCCTGTACTTCTTCTCCAACCTCGTGGCTGGCATGAGCCCGGTGATCTTCATCGTCATGATGCTCGTGGTCTACATCATCCTGGGCTTCTTCATCAACTCGTCCTCGGGCCTGGCGGTGCTGTCCATCCCCATCATGGCCCCGCTCGGCGATGCCGTGGGCGTCGCCAAGCCCGCCATCATCGCCGCCTACAACTACGGCCAGGGCCTCATCAGCTACATCACGCCCACGGGCCTCATCCTAGCGAGCCTCGCCATGGTCGACGTCCCGTTCAGCCGCTGGCTCAAGTTCATCAATCCTCTGCTGGGCGCCACCATCCTGCTCAACGCCCTGCTGCTCATCGCGCAGGCAGTCCTCTAGTCGCAAGCGACAGCAAAGATTCAAGGGACCGCCGGATTCGTCCGGCAGTCCCTTTTCTCATGGAACAAAAAAGGCGCCGACCCAAAGGCCGGCGCCCGAAAGAAAGGGCCGATGGTTGTTGCGCTTGCGCTTAGGCGCCAAAGACGTCGCCCGCAAAGGGGACGAGGTGGTAGTCGGGGGCATCAAAGCGGGAGGTGGTGGTGTCGACGTCGATGAGCGATGCGATGACTCCAGAAACGACCATGGTGGCGACAAAGGCGACGTATGCCATGTCGGGCTCCTTTCATTCATACTGGCATCTGCCAGGTTCACTTTCAAGGGCAGTATAGCAAGGTATTTCCCTGCAACTTACGGTAATTCAACTGTCTTTATTGATACTTATAACAAGTTTTATTTGTGCAATGGTAATCGCGTTCATCCGTTCCCATAAATCATGTCCCCCGTCGCCGCGCCTCTGCTATCATCGACGGGCGGCCACCACTCGCCTCGAACTCGGAGGGCAATCGCATGCCAGACAACACGAACGCAGAGGTCATCGACCTCGCCGACGCCAAGCTGCGCCAGGGGGACCACATGGTGCGCGGCATCGCCGCAGATGGCATGGTCCGCGCCATCGCCATCACCGCACGTGACACGGTCGAGACCGCACACGTCAGCCACAACTCGAGCCCGGTGGTCACCGCGGCACTCGGCCGCCTGATGATGGCCGCCCAGATGATGGCTGCCCTGTTCAAGAGTCCCGACGAGCTGCTCACCCTGCAGGTCAAGGGCGACGGACCCATCGGTGGGCTCACGGTCACCGCCAACAACAAGGGACAGGTCAAGGGCTTCGCCAACCATCCCAACGTGTGGCTCTCCCCCAAGGGCGAGGGGAAGCTCGACGTGGGCGGTGCCATTGGCCAGGGCATGCTCACGGTCATTCGCGACATGCCGGGGGAGGTGCCCTACTCGAGCCAGGTGGAACTGGTCTCCGGCGAGATTGGCGACGACCTCGCCGCATACTTCTCGCTCTCCGACCAGATCCCGACCTCGGTGGGCGTCGGTGTGCTGGTGAACCCCGACACGAGCGTGCGACAGGCAGGCGGGTTCATCGTCCAGCTCATGCCCGGCTACGATGACGACCTCGTCGACCAGCTCGAGTACAACCTCCAGGACGTCACGTCGGTCACCTCCATGCTCGAGGAGGGAATGTCCCCCTCCAACATCCTCTCGCACGTGCTCAGGGGACTCGGCTACCAGGAGCTCGAGGTCTCGCCCGCGGAGTTCCACTGCGGCTGCACCAAGGAGCGCGCCTCCCGTGCGGCGCTCGCCCTGGGAAGGGCAGAGATCGAGGACATGGTCGAGCATGGCGAGACCGCCCAGATCCACTGTCACTTCTGCGGCAAGACGCACGTCCTCACGCCCGACGAGCTGCGCGCGCTGCTGTAATCGGTTGAAAGGGCCCCTCAGAGCTCGAAGGAGCTCTTCTCGGGGAAGATCGACTCGAAGGCGGCGACGAACCTCTCGCTCACCATGGCGAACTCGTCATCCGAGAGCCTCTCGGCACCGTCGTTGACGCAGATGGTCGAATACCGCCTTCGCTCTATGTCGCCCGCGATGTCCGCATAGTTGTCGAGGGTGCAGTTGACATAGCGACCAAGCTTGCTCCGCCGCTCTGACGCGGCGATGCCCTTTGCGATCTGCCACTCGTAGAAGAGACTCTGGGTCACATCCTCGTAGCTACGGAACCTGTGATGCGACGTCCGCCCCAGAATCTCGGGCTCACGCTCCCAAACCTCCTCATAGGTCGACTTGAGGTACGCGGCGGGCACATGGGGGCTCGACATCCCGGGAAACCACCCAAACGGCAGGAGCGAGAGGTTATAGAGGGATTCCTTGAGGCCGACCTTCCAAGGCGCATACCAACTGGCGAAGTTGCGAGCGACCGATGAGCGCTTGTCGAAGTTTCGGTTGATGGCCATGATGTTGTTGAGGGTGACGTGCGCGTAAGGGTCGTCGTTGCGCGGGACCGTGAACGAGATGCGCGCGTTTGCGACGGGGGCGCCACCCCTGAAGTACTGCGCTTGGCTGACGGGCCTGAGCAGGTACATATCATCGTTGAAGTAGACGAAGTGCTCGGAAAGCCCGGGAATCCTGTGGAGGTTCATCTCGAGCGGGCGGGGCGAGAACACGGGCAGGCAGTCCTCGGGGACAAAGTCCTCGTGCCTCACCCAGACGAGCTTCTTGGCAGAGGGGTCGAGCCAGGAGGGGAACTGGCCATTGGTCACGAAGAAGACCCTGTTGACCCACGGGGCACAGCGCTCGACGCCCCTAAACCAGTAGCGAAGAAGCCCATAGTCGCGATAGCGGCGATCCGTAGCATCGATGCCGCCCTCTTGTGCCTTGGGGAGATAGCTGAGCATGCTCTGGCGCCACTCGGGGTCGGACCCATCGACCCAAGGGATGACAAAGTCGATGGGATGCCCCTCTTGGGAAGCCCCCCTCATACCCCTGTGCGGCCTCAGGCCCATGTGCGCCTCCATCGCAAATCATTCTGTGGAAGGAATATAGCATGTCCGGCCATCGTCAAAGGATCCTCTCCCATTTTCGGACGATGTTCTCGGTCGAGAACTCCCAGGCGCGCTGCATGGCATTGCGCTCGATCGACGCGCGGAGGGTGGGGTCACCATCGAGCCTGCACATGGCCCGGGCGAGGGCCTGCGCATCGCCCACGGGGACGAGCAGGCCATCCACCCCATCATGGATGAGCTCGTCCGACCCCGTGCAAGCCGTCGAGATGCACGCGATGCCCATGAGCATCGCCTCGATGAGGGCGTTCGACTGGCCCTCGAAGTCCGAGGAGAGCACGAACATCTCGGCATCGCGGATGGCCTCGTGGATGTCGGTCCTGAAGCCCTCGAGATGCACGAAGTCGGAGATGCCCAGCTCCTCGGCCAAACCGATCAGCTGCTCTCGGTTGCCGCCGTTCTTCTCGTCGCCATAGATGTGCAGATGGTGCTGCGGGTGGCTCTCGTGGAACATGGCGAAGGCAGAGATGAGCAGCGGATGGTTCTTCTGCTCGTTGAGCCTTCCGACGGTCACGATCCGCTTGGTGCGTTGCTCGCTCGCATGGCAGGTCACCTCTACCGGGTTCGAGATGATGCTGTGCCCTCCTCGCGTCTCCTCCTCGAACAAGCCGGCGACCTTCTTTGTCTGGAACACGACATGATCGGCCTTGGCATAGCTGCTTCGCATTCTCTCGAAGTACTCGACGGGCTTCGCAGCGGGGTCGTTGCGCTCCGACATGACCTTGCGCCTTCCGCCATAGCGGGCATTGAGCAGGTTGGGGGTGATCAGCATGCTCACCGTGGCATCGACGCCACGCAGCTTGGAGAAGTAGCTCAGGAGGACGCGCTTGCTCACGAACTTCCATGCCCTCTTCGCAAAGCGGGCCAGCCTCCCGCCCAGCGGCTTGAGCCAGCGGGGCTCTGCGGCGCAGATGGCCGTGACCTTCTTTCCTATGGGGTAGGTGACCGTCTTCCGGTCCAGGTACACGAGCCACACGCGGTGACGCTCGCTCAGGCTGGTCGCAAGCCTGCATCCCACCCGCTCGGCGCCTCCCCCGCCAAGGGAGGAGACGAGGAAGAGGATTTTCTTGGAGCGAAAGTCCGCACCAAGCCGGTTGCCGTCCTTGCGTTCGGCCGTACGCTGCCCATGCACGTCGATGCTGCCGTCCGCCCTGCGGGTCACGGTGACGTGGCCCTCGTTCTCCTCCGGCTCATAGAGGCACTCCCTCACCCACTCCGGTTCCCGCGCAGTCCTGAAGAAGAAGTTGCAGCTTCTCTTCTCGCCATTGCCCTGGGCGGTGCAGTAGTGGAGGCGACAGGCGGGATTGGAGTTGGACGAGAACCCAAACCGATGATTGCCAAACGCGAGGCAGTTCCAGACCTCGTGGGCGACAGACTGGTTCTCGCCGCCCAGCTTGAAGCCGGAACTCCTTCCCAACTGGTCCGCATCCGAAACGGTACCGTTCTCGTAGGCCACGCAGCTGTCGAGCTCCACGGCGCCGATGGGACCAAAGAGGGACTTCGAGTACAGGTCGAAGCCGTCATCGACGTTGTGGTGGGCAATGCAGCGATAGAAGGTGTTGCCAGGCCCAATGCGCAACTTCGCCCCAAAGCCATCCGCGTTGTTCCTCATGGGGTCGCAGTTGTCATGGCTGTCGCAGTCACGCACGAAGTTGTCCCTTGGCCACAGGTCAGGGTCCACCCCCACTGGCGCGATGATCAGGATGCCCGTATCTGCGTTGCCATATGCCTCGCAGTCGCGAATGTGGTTCCCGCTACCGCAGATGGTGAGTCCAGACAGCGGGCTCTTGGTGAGGACGAGGCCGGACACCTCCCAGTTGTCTCCCGCAAGCACGAGGAGGGGCTCCCCCGGCGCAAGGTTCGACCCCTCGATGACCGCCTCGCGTGGATGCTCCGCCACCAGTCGGATGCGCTCGAAGGGCGTCCCGTCGTGCCCGCGAGGAACGACGAGGGGACCATCGGGCACATAGGTCCCACGGGCAAGCAGGATGGTGGTGCCCCGGCCAGCGATGCGGAGGGCGGCACGAAGGCTCAGGGGGCGTTCCGGGCTTCCGTCTCCCCCGTCCGATCCGTCGGGCGAGACGCGCAGCACGACATTGCGTCGCAGGCCCTCGTCTTGGGAGGTGGCGTCCTCGATGAGCCCCTTGGGGAAGGGGTAGTCGGGAATGGTGCTGCGCAGGCCGTCTTCCGGCGTGTGGCTCATGGATCCCGGCGAGGTCTCGAACGTCCAGTCCTCGACCTCCAGCCTGACGTTTCTTGCGGCGGCGAATCCGACGCAGACCGACGACTCGTCCTGTTTGGTCAGGAAGTCGCATCCGGGGACGCGAAGGGACTCCCCGCCACATGTCGCCACGAGGCCCTCGTCATCCTTTGCGAATGTCAGGGTGATGGCCTCTCCCGCCAACGGCTGGGAGCCCACGAGGTCAAAGGTCCGGCTCTGGTCGAGCGTGCGCATGACGTCGAAGTCCTTTGCCTGGGGGCTCGTGTAGCCCGCGACGACCTGGACGCCAAGGGTGCGGCTGCGTCCAAAGCAACCAGCCATCGCATAGTTCCTGTGCCGGCACCAAATGTCATCCGAGGCATCCGTGTCTGCGATGACGATCCCATAGCCGCTCTGATAGTCCCCGCCATCCCCAATCCCGCTGGCACGAAGCGTCGCGGTGACTTTGAAGTTGGTAGTGGAGGGATCGAGCTTGCTATAGAGGAAGAGGAAGCTGTCCTCCGAGTCGCTGAACTTCCCAGACTGCGCCTCGATTGTGGCGGCACGCGGCAGCTCGCCCACCTCAAGGCCCTCCCGTGAGGGAAGGACCTCGAGCCTCTCGTCGAGGATCGAGACGATTCCCTGGGCATTGCCCATTGCCCCCACGTGCCATGTCATAGACAAGCAACCCTTCGTGTCTCCCTGCCGGCATGCCCGCAGGCCTCATGTCGGACTCGGATTCGTCCTTACATGGTATCCCAATGCATCGCCGCGGAAAGGCGCCCCCTTCATTGGTTCAGGCTCGTTTCCTCGTACGACCCAGCAGATGGCTTGTGGTAGCTTTGTCAACAGCAACAAGCCCGGTGCAAACCATAGAAAGGCCGCCCATGAACTCAACCGACCTCGAGAGGACCACCGTCGCCTTCATGGAGGGCTATGACGCCGAGGAGATCTTCTTCAAGGAGCACAAGCGCATCTTCCCGCGCCGCGACGTCATCTACCAGCTCATGGACGAGATTCGCTGCCTCATCTTTCCCGGCTACTTCGACGACGAGTCCGCCGCGGGCGTAAGCAGCCGTACGCTTGTCTCGGAGCGTCTGCTGCACATCGAGCGCATCCTCTGCGAGCAGGTCCGCCGCGCACTGCTCTATGGCAATCCGCGCCTGAGCAACAAGGAGGCGTACGCCGAGGCGGAGCGCATCACCGGGGAGTTCCTCGCAGAGCTTCCCAACATCCAGCTTCTCCTGCTCAAGGACGTCGAAGCCGCCTTCAACGGCGATCCGGCCGCAACCGGGCGCGAGGAGATCGTCCTGTGCTACCCGGGCATGCGCGCCATCATGGTCCACCGCATCGCCCACGAGCTCTACGTGCGCAACGTGCCCCTCATCCCCCGCCTCATGAGCGAGCGCGCCCACAGCGAGACCGGCATCGACATTCACCCAGGCGCCACCATCGGCGAGTACTTCTTCATCGACCACGGCACGGGCGTCGTCATTGGCGAGACCACCACGATCGGCTCCCACGCCAAGATCTACCAGGGCGTCACACTGGGCGCCACCTCCACGCGCAAGGGGCAGGCACTCGCGGGCAAGAAGCGCCACCCCACGCTGGGCGACTACGTCACGGTGTACTCAAACGCAAGCGTCCTCGGTGGCGACACGGTCATTGGCTCTGGGTCCGTCATCGGCGGCTCCGCCTTCGTGACGGAGTCCGTGCCCGAGAACGCACGCGTGGGCGTGAAGGACCAGGAGATCGTCGTGCGTCAGTATGGGAAGCCCGAACCCGCCTGGTGCTACCAGATCTAGGGAATCACGAAGGGGGTACTCCCTTTCGCAAGGGGTACTCCCTTTTGTGTAGCCTACTCTGGCGTGGCATCCAGGTGGATGCCCGAGCGGTCTGCCAGCCCGGCAAAGCCCGACCCCAGCCACAGCGACGACTCCCCCGGTCCCAGCACCAGCGGCATGCGCTGATGGATGGGTGATACGTCGGCGTTGGGACGCGTGGTCACCACCGAGAACCGCCCGTCCTGCTGCACGCCTGCGAGCAGGAACACCTGGCTTCCCGGGAGGGTGAAGCGCACCTGGGGACGACGCTGGTCCGAGCGGGTCCAGTGCTCGTAGAAGCCACGTACCGGTACCAGGCAGCGGCCACGCAGGACCGGCTCGGCCCACAGCCCCTCCCCCGATCGTGCCTGTGCGAGGGCGGTCTCGATGCGCGTGTTGAACACCAGCTTGGACCCATTGCCCGAGGGGACGTCAAAGCCCCACGTAAGTTCGACCGCCTGGAGACCACCCACATCGTCTGGCACGAAGAGCGGCAGCTGATGGCCGGGGTAGGCATCGGGGACCACCAGGTCCGGGTCGCGCCGTGGGACGCGTGCGTGCCCGGTGAGCCTCATCTCGCGAAGCGCCGCCTCAAGCTCCACCAGGATGAGCGGCGCGATCCTGTGACACATGTCCCTCCCCCGTTCGGCAGAATCGGCGGACACCATACCTATCAGCAAGATGATAATCGGTGAGAGCATCCTCGTGTCGAAGGGGGAAGGATGAAGGGGCGTCTCACAGCGATCATCGCCCTCGTTGGGGCGTTCGCCATTGCGCTCGCGACGCTTTCCGCCTGTGCGCAAAACGAGCAAGCTTCTGGCCTGCGCATCTCTTGCGTAGGCGACTCCATCACCTATGGCTTTGGCCTCGAGGGCAGCCCCGACGAGGTCTGGGTGACGCGCCTCCCCGAGTTTCTCGGCGACGGTTGTCAGGCCACCAACTACGGGGTCTGTGGGGCCTGCGTCCTCTCCGGTCGCAGCCTCACCTGGGCAAAGAGCGAGGTGGCGGGGGAATTCTGGCAGGCAGACGAGGACATCGTGGTGCTGATGCTGGGCACCAACGACGCAACCGCACTCACATGGGACGCAGAGCGCTTCGAGCGTGAGTACGAGGAGCTGGTCACGCGCATCCAAGACAAGCCCTGTCACCCCCGCGTCTATGTCGTCATCCCGCCACGCGTGTTCATCGATCACCCGCTTCCCACGACACCAGACGACATGATCTTGGAGGGCGAGGTTGTCCCCATCATCCTGCGCGTCGCGGAGCGTGCGGGCGTCGAGGTCATCGACCTGCGCACACCCACCACTGACCACCCCGAGTGGTTTGACGACGGCCTCCACCCCAACGCGACGGCAAACGAGGTCATGGCGCAGGTGGTCGCGAAGGCAATCGCCGACGGGGAGGCACGGCCATGAGGATCGTTCGGGACATCGCCGGATATCTGATGGGCCTCATGCTGTTCGTGGCTCTTGTCCCCGCGATCATGTGGTGGGTGGCAGGTGGGGCACATCCCACCACGCCGAGGCTGGTCGTCTTCGCCGTCATTGCCGTCACGGGCATTGGCCTCAGCGTCTGGTCCATCGTCTACATGAGGCTCGTTGGCAGGGGAAACCCCATGGACGCGTTCAACCACGAGGTGGCGCCGCGCACCAGTGCGCTCATGACCGAGGGGCCCTATCGCATCTGTCGCAACCCCATGCTCCTTGGGGTGCTCGTCTACTACCTTGGCGTCGTCGTCCTGCTGGCCTCGCCCAAGGCCGCCCTGGTGTTCGTTGCGTACTGTCTCATCATGGCGGTGCAGGTCAGGGCGGAGGAGGCACGCCTGGAACGGGACTTTGGCGAGGAGTACCGACAGTATTGTGCGCACACGAAGCGACTCATCCCCTTTGTCTGGTGACCAGTCCAACAGCCGGCGTCGATACCAAGCGATTCGTCGCCCGTATAATGGGCTGGTAGTGCCCACCATCGTCCAAGGAGCCCGACATGAAGGCCGGATACGCCCGCATTCTCGCCTGCGCCCTCGCGGCAGCCCTCGCCTGCGCGGGATGTGCGGGAGCGCCCGCAACCACCAGCGAGCCCGAGGCCAGCGAGCAGACGCAGCCCCGGGAGGAGATCACCCTTACCGATTCCCAAGTCTGCGTGAGCTACCTAGGCCCCGAGGGGACCTACACGCAGGAGGCGTGCGACGTCTTCTTTGACGGCGAGGGGACGTATCTGCCGCAGGAGGACGTGTCCGCCTCGGTGCGGGCGCTGCTGAATGGCAGCGCGGACTTTGCCGTCATCCCCCAGGAGAACGCCATCGGAGGCCCCATTCCCGAATACCTCGACGAGGTCATCAGCCATGAGGGGGTGAGCGTGGTGGGCGAGATCGAGCTGCCCATCAGCCAGAACCTGCTCGCCAGGCCAGGTGTCGCGCTCGAGGACATCCAGACCGTGTACTCGCACAAGCAGGGCATCGCCCAAGGCAGGGAATGGCTTGAGGAGAACCTGCCCAACGCCGAGGTCATCGAGGTCTCGAGCACCGCCGAGGGCGCCCGCATGGCTGCCGAGGCAGAGGACGGCAGCTGCGCGGCCATTGGGTCCTTCGCAGCTGCCGATGTCTACGGGCTCGAGGTCGTCGCGGACAACATCCAGATGAGCGACACCAACAGGACGCGCTTCTACGTCCTCTCCACGAGCGCGGCGTCTCGGGAGCCGTCCGACCGCATGGCCTTCCTCGCCTCGGGCGACGTGGAGGACCTCGCCGAGCTGCTGGCCAGCATCGAGTCGGAGGGGATGGAGGTCGTCGCAGTGCACGACCGCCCGCGCAAGACAGAGCTGGGAAGCTACACCTACCTCATCGAATGCTCAGGTGGGAGCTATGAGGCCTTCGAGGCGGTCGTCCGAAACAACCCGTCCTTCGACTTCCGCTACCTGGGCAGCTTCCCGGTCAAGTGAGCTACTCCCTGCCAATAAGGCGCAGCTTGAACGCCTGAAACCTCGACATGAGGCCCGTCGTGTACAGGACGCCCATGATCATGACGCCAAGCGCGATGCCGTAGGTCATGCCCTTGACGAACTCCGTCGCATGGGTCCCGCCGATCTCGAGCACGTCCATCGCGAGGTTGACCGCAAGCGCGACAATTCCCAGCACGAAGAACACGAGCACGACCCTCGTGATGTGCTGCTGCTTTGCGTTGCTGTACTCCGCCACCTTGAGGACGGTGTCCTTCGTCTCCTTGTCCATTCCCTCGTCCTTCCTCTCGCCATCCAGCAGTTCGCGAAGGTCGACGTCATAGAGGTCGGCAAGCTGCACCAGGACGTCCAGGTCGGGCATGTTGCTGCCCGTCTCCCAGCGCGACACGGTCCTGCGCGCCACATAGAGGCTCTCTGCCAGCTGCTCCTGGGTGAGACCCTTCTCCTTGCGGAGCTCCTGGAGAAACCTTCCGATCCTTGCCTGGTCCATGACCATCTCCCTTCTTCCTGGCACCAACGTAGCGTCGTGTCAGGCCGAGGAAAAGGACACAAAGTGAGCATTCGCCCTACTTGGATTATGAGACATGCCTTGTCTCACGCAAAATGAGGACGAAAGGGGCTACCCCTTTCGTCCTCAGCGCTCGAATACCACGCAACCGGCCCCGGTGGGGTGGTCAAAGATGAGCACGTCGTCGGTCTGCGACCGGTGGGTCAGGAGCTTGAGCACGATCATGATGTCACCCACCGCCCCGTCCACCATGAAGATGCCGACGAACAGGAGCGCCACGGAGCCGATGCAGAAGGCGACGGCGATGGGGATGATGCCGAGGACGACGAGCGGTGCGAGCGCTCCCATCACGTACGCCTTTCGTTGCAAGGGCGTCTTGCAGGTGCAGTACGGAGTCAGGGAGTCGCGCATGATCCCAAACTCGATGTCCGCAAAGCCGCCGGGGGCAAAGCGGCTCCACGTCAGGCCGTGAATCAGCTCGTGCACGACTATCAGCGCGATGAGAGCGACGAGATAGACAAAGAACCACACCCCCGCGACGGAGAAGTCCCCCGCGGGATACACCAGGAAGTACAGGGGCAGCAGGGTCACGAAGAGGAGAAAGAAGGCAACCACCGCCACCACGTTGGCCCAGAAGATGCTGACGCCAAGGTCCACGCGCCGATACCCCTGCGCCTCGAGCTCCGAGCAGATCGTCTCGAACTGATCGAGCCTCCTCTGCTCGGCGTCGGACAGCTTCCTCTCCTTGCCTGCCTTGCCCATCTCTCGTTCCCTTCCATCGTGAGTGACACCCGAGCCATTCTACTGCCTCGAGATACGAAAACAGGCCCCGAAGGGCCTGTGAGTGTTTGGTCGCGGGAGAGGGATTTGAACCCCCGGCCTCCGGGTTATGAAAACGGCAAGGTGCAAGTCCGGGTGCCTGCGTGGGCCTATCTCTTTCTCAGCCACGTGCTGTCGTCGTCCACTTTGATGCCCCAGTGCTTCTCATAGGCATCGACAAACTCAAGTACTACTGCTTTGAATGCTTCGGCATCTACACGAGTACCACCGAACTCGCAGTCGAACACGACACCTTCTTCGAGATGGCGGTTGTTCCACGAGAGTTCGATAAAACCCGCCTTGTATTCGAAGTAGACGTTGGATAGGATTGCGCCTCCACGCTCGCTAAGCCACGTGTGGTTCCACACCCAATCCCCAAAACGGTCGAAGTAGGCATCGAACGCGTCCAATTCTTCGTCCGAGCTGTCGTCATCAACATCCGGAGCTGAGGCACGAGCGTTTTCGGTTTTCTCGGCGGCAAACACTCCGTCAGCGTCGATGGGGAACGGATCTGCAGCCATATTGAGCGTAAAGCTCTCGAGCCACGCGACTAGGTCCTCTAGATACTTCCACCGCGTCGTGTAGTGATATCCCTCTTTTGTGAAACCGAGCAGGTTGGTCCCGTTGGCAAACATGCTTATCTCGGTGGTTCGGTCGTCACCCATGAACGCATAGCCGATGGCGAAGACCGACGGGTCGCCGATGATGACCTGGTCCTCGATCATTTCTTTGATTTCAGACATGTACTCCCTCTCCTTCCACCGGCTCGCTACAGGTTTCCACTGATGATCTGCCTGTAGCGATGCCTCGTTATTTTCCCATCGCTCAGCATCTGCCTCAGTATAGATGTCGGAATCTCGCTGGGTGAGGATTTCGGGTAAGCGTGATAGCCATTTTGCGGCGTGCCATCGGGCTGAAACTTGATGATGGTTCCGTCGTCGGTCACGTTGAAGATCTGCTTGCCATTCGAATAGCCCGTATCGAGCAGGCGCTGCCCCTCTGATTGCGAACTAATA
>CAMPCT010000023.1 GCA_946647055.1 uncultured Atopobium sp.
TCGCGCTCGGCCAGCTCGGACGGGAAGGTGATGGTCACGCCCGTGTCGGTGCGGATGCTGTGGGTCTTGGCCATGCGGTTGGCGGCGCCGCGCCGCACCGGGACCTCCGCGGGCAGGCTCTGCTCGGCGACCTCGCGCTCGTAGCGATCACGCAGGTCGTCGCGGTCGGCGAAGACCTCGCGACCCACCTCGGCGGGTGACACGACCTCGCCCTCGTCGGCAGCCTTGGCAAGGGCCGCCTTGGCACGAGAGACCTCGAGCGCCGGCGTGAGCCCGGCCTCCTCGGACACCTCCTCGACGATCCTCGACACCGCCTGGAAGACGTCGCGCCCGGACGGCCGCGAGCGGCACTGCAGGAACTCGTCGGCGATGACGTTGACCTCGCGCCCGGCGATGAGGCGGGGCTTGTCGGAGAAGTCGATGGCCATCGTGCGCTCGTTGACCACCAGGTAGCTCACGACCTTCTGGGTCGGCGCGGGAAGCGTCCCGTCGTTGCGGAAGATGCCGTTGCCCATCTCGTCGAGCTCGTGCGAGAAGGTGAGCTTGCGTGGCAGCACGAGGATTGCCAGACTCCGGTCGGGCTCGCCCTCGAACGAGGCCTCTACCTCGTCGTCATTTGCTCCCGCAAGCTCGACCGTCTCCTCGAACTCCGCCATGAGCAGGTCCGCCTGCTCCACGGCGTCCATGCGGCGCAGCTCCTCCCAGAACCACTGCGCGACCGAGAGGGACAGCCCCACGAAGTCCGTCTCGTGGCCCAGATAGCCCAGCAGCTGGCCCGCAAAGAGGCTTCCCTCGGCAAACTCGCCGTGGCGGCTCTCGGGACTCGCCGTGATGCGCCGCACGTGACGTGTCACGTACGACTTGACCTGGCGGTCCTCCAGATCGAGCTCGGCTTGCGAGAGATAGGCGCTCCCGCTCTCGAAGTCGAAGGCGTGGAGAATGGCATGGGTGGTGCGGAGCATGGGGCCTCCTTGGGTCGGTGCGGTCTGACTAGCATAGCGCAGCCGGCCGACACCCACAGTCTCCCGACATCTCGCCCCCAAATGGATAGTGTGCACTACTCGACCTAAAGCCTGACGTTTCCGCAGGATTCGCCAAACCTTAGGTCGAATTGTGCACGCTGTTGCAGCGGCGCGCTGACACGCCCCCTGCACAGAAAAGGACCGGCCCCAGGGGAAGGGCCGGTCCAACAAGAAGGGGGGACGTCAGTCAAAGGCTAGAACTCGACGGGCAGGTCGTAGTAGACGCACTTGAGGAGCTGCTCCATCTCGGCGGGCGTCGGCTGGCGCGGGTTCGAGCCGGTGCAGGCGTCGGCGATGGCGTTGACGGCGACCTGCGGAGCCTTCTCGAAGAACTCCTTCTCGTCGATGATCGACTCGTCGGCCTTGACGCCGCCCTGGCCATAGTTCTTGATGCCCTGCGGGATGTCGATCTTGTCGTTGAGGTCGCGGATCATCTGGACGAGGGCGGCAACCAGCTCATCCTCGGTCTCGCCGGCGAGGTGGAAGACCTCCTTGGCGATGTAGGCGTAGCGGGCACGGGCACGCTCGTCCTTGGCGTTGAACTGGATGACCTTGCCCAGGTACATGGCGTTGGCGCAGCCGTGGATGATGTGGCCGCCGGAGAACGCGGCGCCGGTCTTGTGGGCCATGGAGTGGACGATGCCCAGCAGGCCGCTCGAGAAGGCGATGCCGGCGATGCACTGGGCGTCGTGCATGTGCTTGCGGGCCTCCTTGTCGCCGGTGTAGCTCTTGGGGAGCCACTCGACGATCTCGCGCATGGCGTAGAGGGCGTTGGCGTCGGTGTAGGGCGACGCGGCGGTGGAGACGTAGGCCTCGATGGCGTGGGTCAGGGCGTCCATGCCGGTGTGGGCGCAGAGCTTGGCGGGCATGGTGTAGGTGATCTCGGGGTCGACGATGGCCACGTCAGGCGTGATCTCGAAGTCGGCAATGGGGTACTTGATGCCCTCCTCGTAGTTGGTGATGATCGAGAAGGCCGTGACCTCGGTGGCCGTGCCGGAGGTGGAGGAGATGGCGCAGAACTTGGCCTTGGTGCGCAGCTTGGGCAGGCCAAAGACGACGCACATGTCCTCGAAGGTGGTCTCGGGGTACTCGTACTTGATCCACATGGCCTTGGCGGCGTCGATGGGGCTGCCGCCGCCGATGGCGACGATCCAGTCGGGCTGGAACTCTGCCATGGACTTGGCGCCGGCCATGACGGTCTCGACGGAGGGGTCGCTCTCGACGCCCTCGAACACCCTCACGTACATGCCAGCGGCGTGCAGGTCCTCCTCGAGCTCGTCCAGGAAGCCACCGCGGCGCATGGAGCTGCCACCGGTCACGATCATCGCACGCTCGCCCTTGAAGTTCCTCACCTCGTGGCGGGCGCCCTCACCAAAGTACAGGTCACGCGGGTTGGTGAAACGTCCCATTGTTTCCCCTCTCCTGCCGCATCGTACGGCATTGGCGACCCGGCCTCTCCGGGTCCTTCTCACGAGGGAAATTGTGCTGCAGGCTGTACCCCCACGGGAAATACCCATGTGCGATTCAGGCTATAGCCAACAGTTATAGTCGCTGGTTAACAGGTTAGTTTAGCCAATCATTCCGATTGTGCGAGCCTCGTGAGGGATGTGGAGAAGTCACGTGCGGCCGGCGAGAGCGGGATGCCGGGACGCGAGAGGACGCACAGCTCCACGGGACGCAGCTCGGCCAGGTGCGCCAGGGTGACACCTCGTCTCGCTGCTCCGCCGGAGCCAATGGCGATGGTGTAGCCGCCAAGCCGCACGACAAGGTCGAGGGCCGTCTCCCAGTCACCCACCACCACGCGCTTGCCTGACCCGCGAATGGAAAGGAGCCGCCCCATGGGACCTGAGTACTCGTCCGTCGCAAAGCCCAGGTCGATGCGCGGCAGGCCGGCAAGGCCGCCGACCGAGGTCGGCAGCTGTCCATCAGACAGCGCCGACGTGGCGACCAGCGCCACCGGGTGCACGACCGCAATGGGCTCGAGGGCAAGATCGGCAGCCGCCACCGCAGACTCGATGTGGTCGGCGTTGACCGAGCTGCGATAGAGGATCCCCAGCTCGCTGTGCTGCGTCCGCACGCTCTCGAAGACGGCCGGGATGCGCTCCTCGCGCAACGCGAACTGGTAGAACTCCCGGCTGTGCGCACGGACGACGTCGGCGAACGCCTGCGTCACGAGGACGTTGTGGGGCGAGGACACCGCGAAGACGGGACGCGGCCCAAAGGTCCCCTTGTAGTGGGACTCGAGCCGGTCGGCATTCTCCACGACCTCGCGCGCGTACGCGAGGAAGCGCTCGCCCTCGTCGGTGATCGTGACGCCGGTGGGCACGCGATCGAAGATGGTGATGCCCATCTCCTGCTCGAGCTCGGAGATGGCCTTGGAGAGGCTCGGCTGCGACACGTACAGCCGCATGGCCGCCGCCGTCATCGAACCGGACACGGCCACCTGAATCACGTAGCGAAGCTGTTGCAGGGTCATGGAGGCTCCCTCGTCACGCTCTTCTCAGTCAAACAGTGTACACTACTCGGCCTAAGCTTTCTCATTTCCTGCGGAAACGCAAGGCATTAGGTCGAATGGTGCGCACTAAGACAAGAGCGGCATGCTCAATAAGCGTTTGTGGCCCATCTGGCCGTCCGTCGCTGGTACCATCTCATGCAACACCCCAGAGGAAGGCGGCGCAGTGGCAACGGACACCAGCATGCTCGTGAACCTCGGCCTTGGGCTCCTGCCCGTCCTCTGGCTGCTCGTCGCCATGGTGGCGACGCCGCTCCCCGCCTATGTCTCCAGCCTCGGTGCCCTGGCCCTGAGCCTCGTGCTCGCGTGCGCGTGGTGGGGCCTCGGTGCGCCTGAGGCCACGGGGGCGATCCTCGAGGGCACGGCCTTTGCGCTCTGGAACGTGTGCCTGGTCATCGTGGCGGCGCTCTTCGCCTACGACCTGCTCGCCCACACGGGGTCCCTCGACGTCATCGGCACGCTCCTCTCCTCCATCACCCGCGACCGCCGCGTGGTGGAGCTCCTCATCATCTGGGGCTTCGGCAACCTCCTCGAGGGCATGGCCGGGTTTGGGACGGCGGTGGCCATCCCTGCCTCGATCCTCGTCGGCCTGGGCTTCGAGCCCCTCCCCATCGTCGTGGCCAGCCTCGTCGCGAACGCCATGCCCACGGCGTTTGGCTCCGTCGGCGTTCCCACGCAGACGCTCGCGTCGGTCTCGGGCATGGACGCCATCACGCTCTCCGGCTCCATCGCAGCCATGGAGCTCGCGGTCATGCTCGCCATGCCCCTCGTCATCGTGACCATATGCGAGGGCGGCACGAGGGCGCTCAGGGGCATGCTGCCGGTCTCCCTCGTCGCCTCGGTCTCGTTTGCCGTGCCCTGGCTGGCAGTCGCACAGGTCGCCGGACCCGAGCTGCCCAACGTGATTGGAGCCGTTTGCAGCGTCTGCTGCACGGTCGCGTTCATGCGCCTGTGCCCAAACAATGGGCCTGACCAGCGCTTTGTTCTTTCGGGGCAGGAAGGCGCCACGATTGCCCCCGTAGGCGAGACGTTGCGCGCCTGTGCGCCCTTCGTCCTCATGTTCATCCTGCTCATGGTCACGTCGAGCTTTGTCCCGCTCGTCTACGACGCGCTTGCGGCCATCAGCTCGAAGGTGGTGCTCTATCCTGGGGAGGATGCGAGCTCGCTCGAGTTCCGCTGGCTCTGCGCACCTGGGACGATCATCCTCGTGGCGGCGCTCGCAGGTGGCCTGATCCAGGGGCTGGGAGCCCGGGAGATGCTGGGGCTTCTCGCAGGCACGCTACGCAAGAACCTCAAGACCATCGTCACCATCTGCAGCATCGTGGCAGCGGCCAAGGTCATGGGCTACAGCGGCATGACGCTCGACGTCGCGTTGGCACTCGTTGCGATGACGGGCGGCGCCTATCCGCTCATCTCCCCCGTGATCGGAGCGCTCGGGGGCTTCGCCACGGGGTCGGGCACCTCCGCGAACGTGCTGTTCGGGCAGCTCCAGGTGCAGGCGGCCGAGGCCATCGGGGCGAGTCCCCTCTGGATGGCCGCGTCAAACGCCATGGGCGCGGGCATTGGCAAGGCGCTGAGCACCCAGTGCGTCGCCATCGGGACGGGCGCGACGGGGCTCTCGGGAAACGAGTCGCAGGTCTTCCGCAGGGTCCTGGTCCCCGCGGTCGCGTGCCTCGTCGTGGCAAGCGCGCTCTGCCTCTGGCTCGCGACGTAGCATTCCAAATCGGATAGTGCACACTATTCGACCTAAGCTTTCGCGTATCCTGCGGAAACGCAAGACCTTAGGTCGAATTGTGCACACTGCTCGCGCCTACTCGCTCGCCGGCGCCTCCTCCTCGCCCATCTTGGCGAGGCGTGCCGCGATGACCGCCGCAAGGATCTGCTGGAAGAGCGTGCCTGCCATGACGGGGAACATCGTCGCCGCCGGGAAGTAGCTCGCGGCGACGACGGCACCGGCGGTGATGTTGCGGAACCCGCAGTCGATGCACATCGTGGCGGCGTCAGCGTGCGAGTCACCCAGCACCTTCCCCAGCACGAAGCCCGTGGCATAGCCCACCAGCGCCAGCACGAAGATGAGGACGATGACCCCCACGAGTCGGGGCGTGAGGTTGAACATGAACTCGGAGATCCCCGTCGAGTTGGTGGCGATGACCAGCAGCACCAACACGCGGCAGGCAGGGGCGATCACGGGCGAGAGCTTCTTGGCGCCCCACCCATGGGTGAGGTCGTTGACCGTGACGCCGGCAACCGCGGGAATGGCGATCATGAACAGCGTGGTGCGTATGAGCGAGGGAGTGTCGACCGCCACGACCTCACCCAACAGCAGGCTCATCATGAACGGGAGCGCGATTGGCGAGATCACCGTCGAGACGAAGACGCTCACGATGGCCAGTGCCGGGTTGCCCCCCGCCAGGCCCGACCACATGACGCTCACCACGCCGATGGGCACGCAGAACTCCATGACGATGCCGGCGAGGATGTCGGGGTCGTCCCCATAGAACAGGTCGCCCACCACGCGCGCGACGCTCGGGATGGCCACGGAGCTCACCAAAAGGATGACAAGGAGCAGGCGCGGCTTGCGCAGCACGCCCAGGATGCTCTCGAAGGTGTTCCCCAGCGCCCCCTGGAAGGTGATGATGGCAAAGAGGAGGGTCACGTAGGGCTTCACGGGCAGAAGCACGCTGGGAAAGAGGATGCCAAAGGCCACGCAGCCCAGGGTGAGCAGGCCCATGTTGCGGCTGACGAACTTGCCAAAGGCATACCAGCGCTCCATGTCCCCTCCCCTCTCATGCGTGGTTCCATGGTAGCAGTTGGGACTCGCCCGCTCGCGAAAAAGGGCGCGACAATCGATGCGGTGCCTAGCCCGTGGCCATCCTATTAATTCCTACCAATTGCTAGGAAATATGCTACCATGCGTCTGGCCAACTCCGCGCACGCGCGCGTCAAGGAAAGAAGGACACATGGCAACACCGCTCCTCAACGTCGACCACCTCAGTGCGGGCATCGAGGACAAGGAGATCCTGCACGACATCTCCCTCGCGCTCGCCCCCGGCGAGGTCCACGTCCTCATGGGCCCCAACGGCGCCGGCAAGTCGACGCTCGGGCACGTCATCATGGGCGACCCGGCATACCAGGTCACCGGCGGCACCATCACGTTCGACGGCGCCGACGTCACCGAGCTCTCCCCCGACAAGCGCTCCGTCGCGGGCATCTTCATGTCCTACCAGGCGCCGGTGGAGGTCCCCGGCGTCCCCCTCATGAGCTTCCTGCGCACCATCTGCGACAAGCGCCCCGAGCTCAAGATGAAGAACCGCGAGTTCCGCGCCCACGTTGCCGCCCTCGCCGAGCGCCTCGACCTCGACCCCTCGTACCTCGACCGCGAGCTCAACGTGGGCTTCTCGGGCGGCGAGAAGAAGAAGCTCGAGATGCTCCAGCTGCTGCTGCTTCGCCCCAAACTTGCCATCCTCGACGAGACCGACTCCGGCCTCGACGTCGACGCCCTCTCCGTGGTGAGCCGCGGCATGGAGGCCTACCGCGCCGAGTGTGACGGGGCGCTCCTCGTCATCACGCACAACACGCGTATCCTCGAGCGCCTCGAGGTCGACCGCACCCACGTGATGGTCCAGGGCACCATGGTCGCCGAGGGCGACGCCTCCCTCATCAGCCAGATCGACGCGGAGGGCTTCGAGCGCTTCGAGGCGCTCCTTCCCACGGTGGAGGCGTAAGGCCATGGCAGACGCACCCCGCCCGCGCGCCGAGGTCGCCGACCTCGACCGCAGCATCTACGACTTCAGGAAGTCCGAGGAGGGCTACGAGCGCTTCGCCGACGGCCTCAACCCCGAGATCGTCGAGGCCATCTCGGCCAAGAAGGACGAGCCCGCCTGGATGCTCGAGCTGCGCCTGCGCTCGCTCGAGCTCTACCACAAGATCGAGATGCCCCCCAACTGGGGCCCGTCCATCGCCGGGCTCGACATGGACCACATCTCCACCTACGTGGCCCCCAAGACCGAGCAGGCACAGACCTGGGAGGACGTCCCCGAGGAGGTCCGCGACACCTTCGAGCGCCTGGGCATCCCCCAGGCCGAGCGCGCCTACCTCGCCGGCGTCGGCGCCCAGTACGACTCCGAGCTCGTCTACCACAACATGCAGGAGAGCGCCGCGGCGATGGGCGTGGTCTACTCCGGCATCGAGGAGGCGCTGCACGGCGAGTACGCCGACCTCATCCGCGAGAAGTTCATGACGCTCATCCCGCCCACCGACCACAAGTTCGCGGCCCTGCACGGCGCCGTATGGAGCGGCGGCAGCTTTGTCTACGTGCCCGCCGGCGTCACGGTGGACTACCCCCTGCAGAGCTACTTCCGCCTCAACGCCAAGGGCGCGGGCCAGTTCGAGCACACGCTCATCATCGTGGAGCCCGGCGCCAACCTGCACTTCATCGAGGGCTGCTCGGCACCCAAGTACAACGTGGCCAACCTCCACGCCGGTGCCGTCGAGCTCTTCGTGGGCAAGGGCGCGCGCCTGCGCTACTCCACGATCGAGAACTGGTCCAAGAACATGTACAACCTCAACACCAAGCGCGCCCGCGTCGAGGAGGACGGCGTCATGGAGTGGGTGAGCGGCAGCTTTGGCAGCCACGTGGGCTACCTCTACCCCACCACCCAGCTCGTGGGCGACCGTTCCGTCTGCGAGTACACCGGCATCACCTTCGCCGGCGCCACGCAGAACCTCGACACCGGTTGCAAGGTCATCATGGGCGGGGCCGACACCACGGCCTCCGTCTCGGCCAAGTCCATCTCCAAGGGCGGCGGCATCTCGACGTTCCGCAGCTCGGTGGTGGTGGGCCCGCGCGCCGAGCGCGCCAAGGCAAACGTGAGCTGCTCGTCGCTCATGCTCGACGACATCTCCCGCTCCGACACCATCCCCGCCATGGACGTGCGCTGCGCCAGCGCCAACGTGGGCCACGAGGCCACCATCGGCCGCATCTCCGACGACACCGTGCTCTACCTCATGAGCCGCGGCATGACCGAGGAGGAGGCGCGCACGGCGGTGGTCAACGGCTTTGCCAACCCCATCTCCAAGGAGCTCCCCATGGAGTACGCCGTCGAGATGAACAACCTCATCAAGCTCGAGATGGAAGGGGCGATTGGCTGATGGCGAACACCATGAGGCTCGCGGGCGTCAACGTCCCGCCGGCACAGACCTGGAACTACCTGCGCATCAACGAGACCTCCTTCGAGGTGCCCGTGGTGCCCGACGACCTCGAGTCGGTTCGCCCCGACCCCGAGGCCTTCGCCGACATCGAGATGAGCGCCGGTGCCACGGCGACCGCCTGGCTCGACGCCGCGGCCGACGTCTGCGCCTGGATGCCCGACGCCTCGGGCGTGGCGCGCGTCGAGGTGGGCGGCCCCGTCACGGCGACCGACGTGGTGGTTGCCGATGGCGAGGAGCTCACGCTCCACGTCACCGCGACCCCCGGGGCCACAGCCCCCGGCATGGACGACGGCGAGCTGGCGCATGCCTTCGAGGAGGCGGGCGAGCTGCTCTCGGGCCACGCCCTGCGCATACGCATCGGTCGCGACGCCCGCGTGCGCCTGGTGGGCGTCTACGCCATGGGGTCGCTCCCCTACCTGGAGAGCGTGGGCATCGCCATGGACGAGGGGGCCTCGCTCGAGGTGCGCCAGTACGTGCTCTCGGGCACCAAGAGCGCGCTCGGCCTTGCCATCGACCAGCGCGGGGCCAACTCGACGGTCAACGTCACCTGCCGCTACCTGGTCCACGGGGGCGAGGACCTCGACCTCAACTACCTCGACCGCATGCGCGGGGCAAGCACCACGAGCCGCCTGATCTTCTCGGGCGTGCTCGAGGAGGGCGCCTCCAAGAACCTCTGCGACACCATCGACCTGGTCCACGGCGCCAAGGGCGCCGACGGCCTCGAGAACGAGACCGTGCTGCTCTCCAGCGGGAACGTGGTCAACAAGAGCCTGCCCACCATCCTGTGCGACGAGGACGACGTGGCCGGCAACCACGGGGCCACCATCGGGTCCATCTCGCCCGAGCAGCTGGCCTACCTTGCCTGCCGTGGCCTCTCCGAGCGCGAGGCGACCGAGCTGTTCTCTCGCGCCGTCGTCGACGACGCCGCAGCACATGCCGAGCGGGATGGCCTTGCCGCAACCATCGCCTTCGCCCGCGAGGCGCTGGGTGACGACGTTGCAAACGAGCTTGCCGAGACCCACGCCGACGCACTGTGAGAGCCGGAAGGGAGACAGACGTGACAGCCGACATCCACGAGAGCCCCTACAAGCAGGACTTCCCCCTGCTTGCGGGACACCCAGAGTTGGCCTTTCTTGACAGCGCCGCCACCGCGCAGCGCCCCGCCGCCGTGCTCGACGCGCAGAGGCGCTTCTACGAGACCATGAACGCCAACCCGCTGCGCGGGCTCTACAGCCTCTCGGTCGAGGCGACCGAGGCCATCGAGGAGACCCGTGCGGCAATCGCCGCGCACCTGGGCGTGCCCGGCGCCGACGGCTCGAACGGCATGGCCGCCAAGACCCGCGCCGGCAACCAGGTGGTCTTTGGCCGCAACGCCAGCGAGATGCTCAACCTGGTGGCGCATGGCCTGGCGATGGACCCTGCGGGCACCGCACTGGGCGGGCGCCCGCTGGGCCCCGGCGACGAGGTCGTCATAACCATCATGGAGCACCACTCCAACCTCATCCCCTGGCAGCGCGCCTGCGCCGCCACCGGCGCCACCCTGCGCTACCTCTTCCCGCTCACGGACGGCACCATCACGCCCGAACAGATCGAGCAGACGATCACCCCGGCCTGCCGCATCGTCTCGACCACGCACGTCTCCAACGTGTTGGGCGTCGAGACGCCGGTCGCCGCCATCGCGGCGCGCGCCCATGAGGTGGGGGCTCTGTGCGTCGTCGACTCCGCCCAGGGCGTGCCGCACCTGAGTGTGGACGTGACCGAGCTTGGCTGCGACGCCCTGGTGTTCTCGGCCCACAAGCTGGGAGGCCCCATGGGCATTGGCGTGCTGTGGGGCAAGCCCGAGGTCCTCGACGCCATGCCGCCCTTCCTCACCGGCGGCGAGATGATCGACTCGGTCACGCAGACGAGTGCCGTCTGGGCGCCCGTCCCCCAGAAGTTCGAGGCCGGCACGCAGGACGCCGCCGGCATCTATGCCACCGGTGCCGCCCTCTCCTACCTGCACGGCATTGGCCTGGCGGCCATCGAGGAGCGCGAGCGCGCCCTGTCCGGCCACCTCTGCGAGCGCCTGCAGGCGCTGCCCTTCGTGGAGGTGTATGGGCCGGAGGATCCCAGCCGCCACGTGGGCGCCGTGCCCTTCAACGTCGAGGGCATTCACCCGCACGACGTCGCCAGCCTGCTCGACGCCAAGGGCGTGTGCATCCGCGCCGGGCACCATTGCGCCCAGCCGCTTCTTGCCTGGTTGGGCCAAGAGAGCACCTGCCGTGCCTCGATTGCGTTCTACAATGACGCTGAGGACATCGACCGCCTCGTCGAGGGGCTTGAGTTTGTTTGGGGGATCTTCCATGGCAACCGCTGACATCTACTCCCAGTCACTGATGGACCACGTCTCACACCCCGACTACAACTACGAGATGGACGATGCCACGCACACCCACGAGGGCGTGAACCCCTCGTGCGGTGACGACCTGGTGCTCCAGGTGCGCCTGGGTGACGACGGCATCATCGCCGACGCCTCCTGGACGGGCCACGGCTGCGCCATCAGCCAGGCATCGGCGGACATGATGAGCGACCTGGTCATTGGCAAGACCGTCGCGGAGGCGCGCGAGGCCTGCCACCTCTTTGGCATGATGATTCGCGGCGAGGAGGAGGCGCAGGACCGCCTGGACGAGCTTGACGAGGCCAGCTGCCTCGAGCCCATCAGCCACATGCCTGCACGCGTCAAGTGCGCGGAGCTCGCCTGGCGCACCCTCGACGAGATGCTCTCGGAAGAGGGATAGGCCATGTCGGGCATGTTCTCCACCAAGGGACGGTATGCCCTGCGCGTGATGGCGGACCTCGCCGCCCACGAGGGATGGGTCTCCCTGGGTGACATCTCCGAGCGCCAGGGCATCTCGCGCAAGTACCTCGAGCAGGTGATGTCGCTGTTGCTCAAGGCTGGCTACGTGGAGAGCCTTCGCGGCAAGAGCGGTGGTTATCGCCTATCTCGACCTGCGGAAGAGTACACATTAGGCAATATATTGCGTGCTGTCGAAGGGACACTTGCGCCCGTCGTGTGCCTCGATTGCACCTCCGGTGAGATCTGCCCGCGCGTGGAGGACTGCCCCACGGTGGGCGTCTGGCGTGACCTTGGCAGCGTGACGAGCGCCTACCTCAACGAGAAGCGCCTCTCCGACCTCATCTGAGACAGTTGGGGACGGTTCTCAACTGTCTCAGAGACAGAGGGGGACACACCTCAACCCCAAGCCAGCATAGATAACAGAAGCGGGACCCGAAAGGGCCCCGCAACTAGTTGCGCATATGTGCAATCCTCGCAGCTTAGCAGGGCGATCCCGCAAGCTGGAAGTCGGAGACGGAACCAAAGCTCACGCCGTGGCCCGGGGAGAAGGCCTCGATGGTCTGGCCGCCGCCAATGCAGATGCCCACGTGGCCGGGACGCCACACGACGTCTCCCGCGATGGCCTGGGATGCCGGCTTGTTGCAGAAGCTGACCTGCGATGCGGAGCTGTGGCCAATGCCGATACCCGCCTGCGCGTAGCACCAGCTGGTGAGACCAGAGCAGTCGAAGGAGTTGGGGCCGCCGGCGGCATACACGTAGGAGCAACCGACGCGCGAGTATGCCGCAGAGACGACGACGGAGCGCCAGTCTGCGTTGGGGTCGCTGTAGGACTGCTCGCCGCCCGACTCGCTGCCAGAATCGCCACCCTCCTCGACGGCCTCGCCGGTCTCGGGGTCGACCGTCGGCTCCGCCTGCTGCTGGGCCTCGCGGGCCGCTCGCTCGGCTTCCTCACGAGCCGCCTGCTCGGCGGCAAGGCGCGCAGCCTCCTCCTCGGCTGCCTTGCGGGCGGCCTCCTCGGCGGCGATGCGCTCCTCCTCGAGCTTGTCCTGAAGCTCCTGGTCGAGATTGGCGACATAGGTCTCGGCCTCGGCCGCACGCTGCTCGAGCTCCTCCTTCTGCTCCTTCTGCTGGGAGAGGAGCTCCTCCTGGTCGTGGCGCGACGCCTCGAGCTGAGCCTCCTGATCCTGGAGCTGCGCCTTGAGGGCCTTGACGGTCTCGATGGCATCGGCATCCGCGCGGGCGATCTTGTCGGCGTAGTAGATGTTGCTCACGAGCTCGTCGAAGCTGCTCGACTCGAGGATGATCGAGAGGAACGAGACCTGTCCCGCCTTGTAGTTTGCGGCCATGCGCTCGGAGAGGACCGCACGTGCCTGGGCAAGCTCGGCCTGGCTCTGCTCGATATCCGCCTGGGTCTGCTCAATCTGGGAGTTGGTCTCGTCGAGGAGCACCTGGGTGTGGTTGAGCTCCTCGGCCGCCTCCTCGGCACGGGCGTACAGGTCGTCAAGCTCGGCCTTTGCCTCGTCGAGACGGGCCTGGATCTCTTCGGATGTCTCGGCGTAGGCAATGGTGACAGGGACACCGCCTACCGAGAGTACTGCTGCTAGCAGCGCCGCGAGGACGCCGCGAAGAAACTTGCTATACATAACAGGCCTCCAGCCTGGATAGTTTGGTCGAACGCGCTGCGGTTGGACGCGCGCAGTTCCTGACATTCTAACAGCTATGCAAGGCGAGAGTATGCCAGACACCCACTCTGCACAACGAGAGTCTCGATTTCGCATAACTCCGACAACCGGATGCCCCATCATCGCGGCCTTGCATACCGCAGCAAACGCGATGCAGGTCAACGATGCCATGGCATGCGGCGAGACGTCCAAAAGGAGGGCGGGCGCCCAAGGACGCCCGCCCGACACCACATGATTGCGAGAGGCGTGAGACTATGCCCAGCCCTTTCCATCGGAGCCAAAGGTCACGACGAGCTCCTTGGCGCGCTCGACGATGGCGTCGAAGCCCGGCTTGAGGAACTTGCGCGGGTCGTAGTTCTTGCCCTGGAGGTCAGTGCCAGCCTCGACGTACGCACGGATGGCGCGGGCGAGGGCGACCTGGAGGTCAGTGTTGACGTTGATCTTGGCAACGCCCATCGAGATGGCCTTCTTGATCTGGTCGGTGGGGATGCCGGTGCCGCCGTGCAGGACGAGCGGCAGGTCGCCGACCTCGGCCTTGATCTTCTCGAGCTGGTCGAAGGACAGGCCCTCCCAGTTGTCGGGATACAGGCCGTGGATGTTGCCGATGCCGCAGGCCAGGAAGTCGACGCCGGTGTCGGCGATGGCCTTGCACTGGGCGGGGTCGGCCAGCTCGCCCTTGGAGGCGACGCCATCCTCGACGCCACCGATGCCGCCGACCTCTGCCTCGACCGAGAGGCCCTTGGAGTGGCAGATCTTCACGATCTCGGCCGTGCGCTCGAGGTTGAGCTCGAACGTGGGCTCGTGCGAGCCGTCATACATGATGGAGGTGAAGCCGGCGTCGATGGCCTTGAAGCAGTCCTCGTAGGAGCCGTGGTCGAGGTGCATGGCGACGGGCACGGTGATGTTCATGGACTCGGTGAGGTCGCGGACGATGTCGGCGCATACCTTGAAGCCCTGCATCCACTTAGCGGCACCGGCGGTGCACTGGACGATGACCGGCGACTGCAGCTCCTCGGCCGCCAGCAGGATGGAACGCGTCCACTCGAGGTCGTTGGTGTTGAAAGCCGCGATGCCGTAGTGGCCCTTCTCCGCAGCCTGGAGCATCTGGGTCGCATTGACGAGCATGGTTCCTACCTCCATCTGTCAGGCCGCCCCGCAAGGCGGCGCCCTTTGGCATCCTTCATTCTAGCGCGAAACGGCCAATCAGACACAGGCTGAGAGTCGCCCCAGAATTCGTTCTCTTTTCTATGGCAATTATAGAACATATATTCTATACTATCAACAACACAAACACTTGTTCTAGTTTGGAGGTCAACATGACGACACGTCCGCAGTTTGAGAACGACTATGCTTCCATCCCCCTTGCCACCAATCGCCGGCACAAGGACACGGTCTTCCGCGACCTCTTTGGCTCCCCCGAGCGCAAGGACAACGCGCTGAGCCTCTATAACGCCCTCAACGGCAGCCGCTATGCCAATCCCGATGACCTTGAGCTCACCACAATCGATAACGCGCTCTACATGAGCGTCAAGAACGACGTCTCCTTCCTCATCGAGGAGCACATGGTCCTCTGGGAGCACCAGTCCACCTACAACCCCAACATGCCGCTCCGTGGTCTCTCCTACTTCGATCACCTCTACACCTCATGGGTCAGGCGCCTCGATCGAAGCATCTATGGTCACGAGCTCATCCGGCTACCCAATCCCCATTACACGGTCTTCTACATCGGCAGGGAAGACCGCCCCGAGCGCGAGGAGATGCGCCTGTCCGATGCCTTTGCCGTTAAGGACGGTGGCGGTGACCTCGAGGTCGTAGCAAACGTTATCAACATCAATGCCGGAAAGAACCCCTCGCTCATGTCCGGATGCAAGGCACTTGCAGACTATTCCAGGCTCGTCGAGCTCATTCGCATGTACGATAGGAGCATGGGCATCAATGCCGCCATCGACGCGGCAGTAAACCAGTGCATCAGCGAGGGCGTCCTCGAGGACTACCTCAAGAGCAGGAGGGCTGAGGTGTTCGACATGTTCCTGACAGAGTATGACGAGGCCGAGACCATGCGCCAGCTCAGGGAGGAGGCCATTCGCGACGGTCAGGCCATCGGCTTCGAGAGGGGCCAGGCCGAGGGGTTCGAGAAAGGCCAGGCCGAGGGGTTCGAGAAGGGCCAGGCCGAAGGACGTGCGGAGGGGCATGCGAAGGGACTATCCGAGGGGCGTGCCGAGGGGCGTGCCGAGGGGCGTGCCGAGGGACGTGCCGAGGAGCACGCCGCCCTTCTCTCCAAAATCGCAGCCATGATCAAGTCCGGCGTGCTGAACATCGAGGATGCCGCATCGGGTCTCGGCATCCCACAGGATGAGCTCGAGTCTGCGCTTGAGGAATAGCTCCTGTCGTTTTCTCCTGTCCAACCTCATAACGCGCCCCCGCAGCCCACCACACTCGCCTATCATGGGAGTGTTGTGGATTGCGGCAGTGTGCCGCCATACCCGAAAGGGGCAAGCATGGTCTCACGCATCTTTGTCGAGAGAAGGGCCGGGTTCACCGGCGAGGCGGACGCGCTCCTGCGCGAGCTCCGCGACATTCTTGGGATATCCGACCTCACGGGTCTGCGCCTACTCAACCGCTACGACGTCGAGGGCATCGATGACGAGCTGTTCCAGCGCTGCGTCCCCACGGTCTTCTCGGAGCCGCAGACCGACGTCGCCACACCCGAGATGCCCGCATGGGACGGCCCCGTCTTCGCCGTCGAGTACCTGCCGGGCCAGTTCGACCAGCGTGCAGACTCCGCAAGCGAGTGCGTCCAGCTCATCAGCCAGGGCGAGCGTCCCACCGTCCGCTCCGCCAAGGTCTACCTGCTCGAGGGTGAGCTCACCGACGAAGACGTCGCCGCCATCAAGCACTACGTGATCAACCCGGTCGAAGCACGCGAGGCCTCGCTCGACAAGCCCGAGACCCTGCACATGGACTACCCCAAGCCGCCCATGGTCGAGACCCTCGACGGCTTCCTCGACCTCGACCAGGAGGGGCTCGCCGCCTTCATCGACGAGCGCGGCCTGGCCATGGACCTCGCCGACATCACCTTCTGCCAGGAGTACTTCCGCACCGAGGGTCGCTGCCCCACCATCACCGAGATCAAGATGATCGACACCTACTGGAGCGACCACTGCCGCCACACCACCTTTGGCACCGAGCTCACGCAGGTCCAGATCGATGACGAGACGGTCCAGAAGGCCTTCGACCGCTATCTCGAGATGCGTCGCGACCTGGGACGCGACGACCGCCCCGTCACCCTCATGGACATGGGCACGCTGGGCGCCAAGTGGCTCAAGGCCAAGGGCATCCTCAAGAACCTCGACGAGTCCGAGGAGATCAACGCCTGCACCGTCAAGGTCAAGGTCGACGTCGACGGCGAGGACCAGGACTGGCTCTTCCTCTTCAAGAACGAGACCCACAACCA
>CAMPCT010000024.1 GCA_946647055.1 uncultured Atopobium sp.
AGGGCAACCTGGCTGGCATCACCCTCAACCTCCAGCCCATGACCAAGGCCGAGCGTCTCGACAAGATGCAGAACGACAACTACGACGTCGCGCTCACCCGCTGGGGGCCCGACTACGCCGACCCCATGACCTACCTGGGCATGTGGATCACCAACAACTCCAACAACTACGGCTTCTGGAGCAACGCGGAGTACGACCAGATCATCGCCGACTGCACCACCGGTGCCTACGTCTCCGACTACGACGCCCGTTGGGCCGCCCTGTATGACGCCGAGACCCTGGTCCTCCAGGAGGCCGTCATCGCGCCGCTCTACACCAAGGCGAACGCCAACCTCATCGCCGCCGGCGTCGAGAACATCGAGTTCCACCCGGTCGCGCTGAACCGCGTCTACAAGAACACCACCATCGCCTAGGGCCCAACAGCCTAAGACGACGGGTAGTCCTGGGCATCGGAGTGGGTTACCTGCCTGCTCCGATGCCCGTCTCATGAGGAAGAGTCCGCAATGACGAAGTACATACTCAAGCGCATTGGCATGGCGGTGCTGACGCTGCTGTTGATTATCTTCGTGCTGTTCGTGCTCGTCCGCATCATGCCGGGAAACCCCTTCCCGTCCGAGCGCATGAGCGCCGAGCAGATCGCGAACAAGCGCGCGGAGATGGGCCTGGACGATCCCATCCTCGTGCAGTTCGGCCGTTACATGGTCAACCTCTCGCACGGTGACTTTGGCAAGGGCACCTCGCTCTACTACGGCGCCCCCATCAAGACCGTCCTGGGCCAGTGCATCTCCAACTCGTTCCGCATAGGAGGCCTCGCCATCCTGCTTGGCACGGCGGTGGGCCTCCTCCTGGGCATCACGGCAGCCCTCAACAGGGGCCGGTTCCTCGACGCCTTCTGCACGGTCTTCTCGATCGTGGGCGTGTGCGTGCCCGGCTACGTGTTCCTGATCTTCCTGCAGTACTACTTCTCGTACAAGGTCAGCATCTTCCCGTACTTCTTCGACAGCTCGCGATTCCTGTACTCGTCGATCCTGCCCGCCATCTCGCTGTCGCTTTTCACCATGTCCACCGTCGCGCGCTTCACGCGCAACGAGATGGTCGAGGTCATGGACAGCGACTACGTCCACCTCGCCGAGAGCAAGGGCATGTACGGTGGCACCCTGGTGCGCAAGCACATCCTGCGCAACGCACTCATCCCCATCGTGACCGTGCTGGCACCGCTCATCGTCGACCTGCTCACGGGAGCCCTGGTCATCGAGAAGATCTACGGCATCAACGGCATCGGCAAGCTCATGGTCGACGCCATCGCCGGCGAGGGCGTCGACTACAACTACGTGCTCGCGCTGGGCATCCTGTACTCCGCCCTCTACATCGGCATCATGCTGGTGGTCGACATCCTCTACGGAATCCTCGACCCGCGCATCCGCGTGGCAGGCAGGCAAAGGGGTGATGCATGATGACCGACGTCACCACGGCCGCGGCCGCGACCATCGATCCCAAGACCTACGTGCCCACGCCCGAGGACTTCGAGTTCCTCACCGACCGCGACATCACGATGGACAAGAACTTCGCCTCCATGAGCTACTGGAGGGGCGTCTTCGTCCACTTCACGCGCAACCGCAGGGCCATGATCGGCCTGTTCATCGTCGTGGCCATCATCCTGCTGGCCATCTTTGGCCCCATCTTCAGCCCCTATGGCTACAAGGACATCGTGTCCTACACCGACGAGGCCGGCAAGCAAGTCGTCGCCAAGGGCATCTCGCCCACCGAGTCGCTCTTCGGCGGCGCCGACGAGGCCTTTGCCGAGCACACCTTCCTCTTTGGCACCGACGACCTTGGCCGCGACCTGTTCACGCGCACCTGGCAGGGGGCCCGCGTCTCGCTCATCATCGCCTTCGTGACCATCTTCATCGACATGATCATCGGCATGAGCTACGGCCTCATATCGGGCTACTTCGGCGGCATGGTCGACAACGTCATGCAGCGCATCGTCGAGGTCGCCAACTCGGTCCCGCGCCTGGTCATCGTCTCGGTGCTCGCCATCTTCATGCCCAAGGGCATGGGCCTGGTCATCGTGGCCCTGCTGCTCACGGAGTGGATCGGCATGAGCAAGATCGCCCGAGCCGAGATGCTGCGCATCAAGGAGGAGGAGTACGTGCTGGCGAGCCGCACCCTGGGCGCCAACAGCCTGCACATCATCTTCACGCAGATCCTGCCCAACACCATCGGCCCCATCATCACCCAGATGATGTTCTCGATCCCCACGGCCATCTTCACCGAGGCGTTCCTGTCGTTCGTGGGCGTCGGCATCGTGCTGCCGCAGTGCTCGATCGGCTCGCTCATCGAGAGCGGCTTCAACAACATCACGACGCTGCCGTACCAGATCCTGCCGCCCATCATCGTGCTGGCCCTGCAGATGCTGGGCTTCAACTTCATCGGCGACGGGTTCCGCGAGGCGCTCGCGCCCAAGCTGGAAGACATGTAAGGAGGTGTGGACATGACTGCAGAAATGAACGAGAAGGCCATCCTCAAGGTCGAGGACCTCGACATCTCCTTCCGCACCAACGCCGGCGTGATCCACGCCATCCGTGGCGTCAACCTCGAGCTGCGCCGCGGTGAGACCGTGGCCATCGTGGGCGAGTCCGGAAGTGGCAAGTCGGTCACGGCCAAGGCCGTGGTGGGGCTGCTCGACAGCAACGCGACCATCAACAGCGGGCGCATCCTGTTCCGCTACGAGGAGGGTGGCGAGTCCAAGGTGGTCGACCTCCTCACGCTCTCGAAGCGCGAGCTGCGCCGCACCATCAACGGCCGCCACATCGCCATGGTGTTCCAGGACCCCATGACGAGCCTCGACCCCACCATGACCATCGGCGCACAGGTCATGGAGTCCATCCTGCTCCACAAGGGCGTCGACAAGGCCGCGGCCCGCGCCCGTGCCCTCGAGCTCCTGCAGCTGGTGGGCATCACCGAGGCCGAGAAGCGCATGAAGAACTACCCGCACCAGCTCTCGGGCGGCATGCGCCAGCGCGTGGTCATCGCCATCGCGCTTGCCAGCGACCCCGACATCCTGATCTGCGACGAGCCCACCACGGCGCTCGACGTGACCATCCAGGCGCGCATCCTCGAGCTCATCAAGGACATCCAGGCGCGCCTGGGACTCTCCGTCATCTACATCACGCACGACCTGGGCGTCGTCGCCAAGGTGGCCGAGTACGTCAACGTCATGTACGCGGGCAAGATCATCGAGGTGGGCAAGGTCGACGAGATCTTCTACGACCCGCGCCATCCCTACACCTGGGGCCTTCTGGCCGCCATGCCCGACCTCGAGATGGAGGACAGCCGCCTGGAGTACATCCCCGGCAGCCCGCCCAACCTCCTGCACGAGCCCGTGGGCGACGCCTTCGCGCCGCGCAACGCCCTTGCCATGCGCATCGACGAGAAGGTCGACCCGCCGCTGTTCAAGGTGAGCGACACGCACTATGCCGCCACGTGGCTGCTGCATCCGGACGCCCCCAAGGTCGATGTCCCGGCCGAGCTGCAGGTGCGCCTCGACCGTGCCAAGAAGGAGGCTGAGAAGTACCTATGAGCGAGCCTCTGCTGAAGGTCACGAACCTCTCCCAGCACTTTCCCATCTCACGCACGTTCACCGTCAAGGCGGTCAACGGCGTCTCGTTCGAGATCCACCCTGGCGAGACCTACGGCCTGGTGGGGGAGAGCGGTTCGGGCAAGACGACCATCGGGCGAAGCATCATTCGCCTGCACGACCCCACCTCGGGCAGCGTCCTGTTCCAGGGCAAGGAGATCGCCGGCAAGCTCGACCGCGAGACCGAGCGCATGCTGCGTCGCGACATGCAGATGATCTTCCAGGACCCCATGTCGAGCCTCAACCCCCGCAAGAAGGTGGGCGACATCATCGGCGAGGGCCTGGACATCCACCATCGCTTCGCCACCACCAAGGAACGTGACGACGCCGTGAGCGAGATGCTCAAGAAGGTGGGCCTGTCCACCGCGCACGCCGAGCGCTACCCGCACCAGTTCTCGGGCGGCCAGCGCCAGCGCGTGGGCATCGCGCGCGCCCTGGTCATGAACCCCAAGCTCATCATCGCCGACGAGTGCATCTCGGCCCTCGACGTCTCCATCCAGGCGCAGGTCGTGAACCTCATGAAGGACATCCAGGCCGAGATCGGCTGCGCGTACCTGTTCATCGCGCACGACCTCTCCATGGTCAAGTACATCTCCGACCGCATCGGCGTCCTGCACCTGGGCTACATGGTCGAGACGGGCACCACCGAGGAGATCTTCTCGAATCCCATCCACCCCTACACCAAGAGCCTGCTCTCCGCGGTGCCGCTGCCCAACCCCGAGGTCGAGAAGCGCCGCCACCCGGTGGCCTACGACCGCGTCGCCGAGGGCATCGACTACGCGCTTGGCACCGAGCACCTCATCGAGGGCACGCACACCGTGCTCGCCACCGACGAGGAGCTTGCCCGCTGGACCGCCTAGCCGCCTGGCAACATATCCGCTTCTATGGGGCGTCCCGCAGCAACGCGGGACGCCCTCTTCGCACGCGTGATGCGTGATGCGCCGGCAATTTGCGCACGAACGGGTCGTTTGTGCGAACGTCTTCCAAAGCCGCAGGTCACGGGGGTGGGAGGAAGGCCCTTCGCACGAGCTGTCGTTTTGTGCGAAAACCGGATGGCATGGCAGCCTGCCACCCGTCTCACTATGTCTCGTACACAAATCGAGATTCTCGCTTGCACGAGCGTTCCGCTGTGCTAATATTCCTTTTGCTGAAACGCATGTCGGAGTGGCGGAATTGGCAGACGCGCTAGCTTGAGGTGCTAGTGCCTAACTAAAAGGGCGTGCGGGTTCAAGTCCCGCCTCCGACACCAGCAAAACCGCCGCGGGCCCCACAGGGGCCCGTTTTCGTATGGAGGGAAGCTCATGGAGCAGGACCTGGGCATTCGACCCGTCGAGCGGGCGTCCTCCTGGCGCTCCCCGGGCTTTGGTGGGCTCCCCGTCGACCCCTCCCTCGGCCGTGACCGTCTCGTCGAGGAGCTGGTCGAGGCCAACCGACGGCTCTCCGGCACCCTCCGCATCGTCCTGGACACCCTCGACCACACGGACGTCGACGAGCTCTTCTCGCAGGTGATCGAGGAGCTTGCGGATACCTTGGGTGCCTCGGGCGCCATCCTCTACCTCTCCGAGCCCGACGGCCTGCGCCTCCACGGAGTGACCGAGTCGCTCGACGGCGCGCGCATCCCCCCGTTCGTTCCCCGCGAGGTCGACGTCCTCGGCATGGGCAGCGGCCGCTCCCTTGGCCTGCACCTGGTCGCAATCGACAAGGACGAGCTTCGCGAGGGCCCCGTGTCGTCGCGCCTTGTCGAAAATGACGCCACGGGCGAGCGCCGCCGCGTCCCGGCGCGCTACCTGCCCCCGTTCTCGAGCCTCATCATGGTGCCCGTATGGTTTGGCCGCCACGTCATCGCCGTGATTCTGGTCGGGTGGCAGCGCCCCCATGCCCTGCGCAAGGCCGACGGCGAGCTGCTCGACGCCGTCGCGCAGTACCTCTCGATCCAGCTCATGGGTGCCGTCACCACCCTGCGCAACGAGCGCGCCGCACGCAACGACCGCGTGGCGGAGCGCGTCCTGTCCGACTTCTCGCGCTCCGAGGGGCCCCTGGTCGACCGCCTGCACCAGGCGCTCCTTGCCAGCTGCGACGGCATTGGCGCCGCGTTCGCCCCCATCCGCGAGGACGACCACGCGAGCGTCGCGCGCGTCATGCTCCCGGGCCTGGGGGAGCGGCCCCTGGGCGTGCCCCTCGACGAGGTCCTTCCCGGACGGCACGCCGACGCCACCGACCTGGTGCGCTGCGACGCCATGTCCGACGGCCCCGCGCTCGAGCTCTCCTGCTGGCTCTCCTCCCTGGGTCTGCCCTCGCGTGCGCTGCTCGTCGACATGGGCGAGCTCTGGGGCGAGCGTCGCTGCTTCCTCGCGCTGCGCGACGCCGAGGGCGAGCGCTTCGACGGCGCCGACCTCGCGCTCATGCGCCGCGTGGGCGACGGCCTGCGCGAGGCGGGGGAGGACGAGGCAACCGAGGCGCAGGACAAGCACATCGCCCAGGCGCTCCAGGCGGGCATGCGCAGCTCGCTCCAGGAGGTCGAGGGCATCACCGCCGAGGGCGTCTACTCGTCGGCCACGGCCGACGCCTTCGTGGGCGGGGACTTCTACGACCTCGTGCGCCTTCCGGGAAGGCGCTGCTGCGTCATCATGGGCGACGTCTCGGGCAAGGGCGTCGAGGCGGCGTCCGTCTCGGCGGCAGTCCGCACGGCGCTGGGGGCCTATGCCTGGCAGGGGCTCTCCCCCTCGCGCATGGTGCGCACGCTCAACGGCTTCCTGCTGGGCTTCTCGCGCGTCGAGACCTTTGCCACGCTCTTCGTGGGGCTCGTCGACCTCGACCACGCGACGCTCACGTACTGCTCGGCCGGACATCCGCCCGCGCTGTTCCTGAGGGCGCGCACGGGCGAGCTCGAGTCGCTCGACGTGCAGTCGGGCGTGGTCGGCGCCTTCGAGGACATGCGCTACCGCGATGGCCGCCTTGCCATCGAGCGGGGTGATCTCCTGCTGCTCTACACGGATGGCGTGACCGAGGCGCGTGACCCCCAGGGGAGCTTCTTTGGCGAGGAGGGCCTGCGAGAGACGGTCCTCTCGGAGCGCCTGGCCGGGACGCGCGGGCTCATCAGACGCATCCTCGATGGTCTCGATGCCTTTACGGACAACTCGCTCGAGGACGACGTGGCCCTGGTGTCGCTCGTCTTTGACGAGGTGGGGTAGCTCGGCGCCTCGCATCCTGCCGTCCGCGGATTGTGTCGCTGTTCCGTGTATCCCGCCCGTGCCAACGGGGAACAACCCCATCATGCGCAACTCAGCCGACATAGTCCTGCTTCCCGTGGAGGAGGACCTCGACGTCACCACCGTCGAGAGCCTTCGACAGACGATAGACGCCTTGGTTGACGGGGGCTGCCGTCGCGTCATCCTCAACATGTCGGGTGCCTCGTTCATTGATTCCGCGGGCATGTCGCTGCTGGTCAGCGAGGCGCGTCGCATGCGTCGCGCGGGAGGCCTCATCTCGTTGGTCAACGTGTGCGACCAGGTCGCCCATGCGCTCACCATCAAGTGCCTCGCAGACGCCATACCGTTCACCACCGCGGGTGGCCGTCGGGAGGTCCCCACGCTCGACGCCAGCGTCCGTCCCATCTGGGCGCGCACCATACGCGTCGGCGCGGACGGCCTCGCCGAGGCGCGGCGCTGGGTGAGCTCCATGCTCTCCGACATCCCCCTGGGCAAGGACGGCGTCTTCGACTTGACCCTCGCGAGCGGCGAGGCCCTGGGCAACGCCATCGACCACGCCCATGCGAAGGGCGTGATCGTGTCGGTGTCGGGCTACGAGGACCGGGCGGTCGTGGAGGTCTCCGACTGCGGCGAGGGCTTCGACCCAAAGGACGTCAAGCCCGCAGGCTCATGTGACGAGCGCGGCCGCGGCATCCAGCTCATGCGCCTGCTTGCAGACGCGGTCACCATCTCGCCAAAGCGCCATGGCACAGGCACCGTCGTGCACCTGGAGAAGCTCGTCCGCTAGCCCCTTGGCGTGGCATGGTCGTCCCTTTCGACCGCATCTCGGGCCCATGCCCGTCGTGTGCGTCCTGATGGAGGGGGCAATTTCGTGACAACCCGTCCTCATCTGCGGTATCCTTACAGATTGTGCGCGAACGCACGGGAGTCGCGCCACCCAGACCCATGGAGGACAGAGCGTTGCTGCCAGTCGAAGAACAGCTTAAGGTCATCACGTCCGGCACCCTGCAGATCGTGCCTATGGACGAGCTCAAGGCAAAGCTCGAGAAGGGCGTGCCCCTCAACATCAAGCTCGGCGTCGACCCCACCAGCCCGGACCTGCACCTGGGCCATGCCGTGCCCCTGCGCAAGATGCGCCAGTTCCAGGACCTCGGCCATCGCGTGACCCTCATCATCGGCAACGGCACCGCCCTCATCGGCGACCCGTCCGGTCGCGACTCCACCCGCCCGCCCCTCACCGAGGAGCAGGTCGAGGCCAACGCCCAGACCTACGTCGAGCAGGCCATGAAGGTGCTCGATCCCGAGAAGACCACCATCGTCCACAACGGCGACTGGCTCAAGCCGCTGGACCTCTCCAAGATGCTCGGCCTCATGAGCAAGTTCAACGTGGCGCGCATCCTCGAGCGCGAGGACTTCCACAAGCGCTACGAGGGCGGCCAGTCCATCGCCCTGCACGAGTTCATCTACCCGGTGCTGCAGGCGTACGACTCCGTCGTCATCGAGGCCGACCTCGAGATGGGCGGCAACGACCAGATCTTCAACCTGCTCGCCGGTCGCGACCTCATGCGTGCCGAGGGCATGGAGCCCCAGGTCGCCCTCACGGTGCCGCTGCTCGTGGGCCTCGACGGCGTCAAGAAGATGTCCAAGAGCTACAAGAACTACGTGGGCCTCACCGACGAGCCCAACGACATGTTCGGCAAGCTCATGTCGATCAGCGACGACATCATCCCCATGTACTTCCGCCTGTGCTCGACGCTCTCCATCGACGAGATCGACGCCATCGACGCCGCCTTTGCCGACGGCTCCGCCGACCCGTACCAGATGAAGCGCGCCCTTGCCCGCAACATCTGCGACCTCTACCATGGCGCCGGTGCCGGCGAGGCCGCCCAGGCCGCGTTCGACGCGCAGTTCAAGGAGAACAAGCGTCCCGACGACATCCCCGAGTTCGCCCTGGCGCTCGACGTCAACGACGACGGTCTCGTCTACCTGGCCAAGGTCATGGTCGAGTGCAAGCTCGCCTCGTCCGCGGGCGAGGCCCGTCGCCTCATCGACGGTGGTGGCGTCAAGATCAACGACGAGCAGGTCGCACCCAAGTCCTACAACGTCGCCCCCGAGCTCTTGTCCGATGCCTACATCCAGGTCGGCAAGCGCAAGTGGGCGCATCTGGTCTAGCTCCCGTGACGCCTGAGAGGGTCCCCGAGCTCCTTGCCCCGGCTGGTACGCCGGATGCCTTCCGCGCCGCGCTTGCCGCCGGCGCGGATGCCATCTACTGCGCCCTGGGCAACGACTTCAACGCCCGCCGCTCGGCCGACAACTTCACGCCCGAGACCTTCGCGGCGGCCTGTCGCGAGGCGCACCTCGCCGGGACGCGCGTCTACGTGACCGTCAACGTGGTCATCAAGGAGCGCGAGATGCCCTCGGCGCTCGCCTTGGTCCGCCAGGCATGGCTGCTGGGGGCTGATGCCCTGATCATCCAGGACTGGGGCCTGTTCGCCGAGGTGCGTCGCCTCTGGCCGGAGGTCGAGTGCCATGTCTCGACACAGGCCAACGTCCACGACGCGCGTGGCGTGGCGTGGTGCGGCGAGCTGGGGGCCACGCGCGTGACCCTCTCCCGCGAGCTCTCGCTGCCCGAGATGGCCGCCTGCGCGGCGACGGGCGTGGAGTGCGAGACCTTCGCGCACGGGGCCATCTGCTTCTGCTACTCGGGACTCTGCCTCATGAGCTCGTTCTTTGGCGGGCGCTCGGCCAACCGCGGCCTGTGCGCCCAGCCGTGCCGCCTGCCGTACGACCTGCTCGACGAGGCAGGCGAGGCCATGGCGGTGGTGGGTGGCGAGCGCCTGCTGTGCCCACGCGACATGTGCACCATCGACTCGCTGGCGGCAATGGCCGAGGCCGGCGTCGCCTCGCTCAAGCTCGAGGGGCGCATGAAGGCCCCCGACTACGTCCATGCCGTGGTCCGCGCCTACCGCGAGGAGCTGGATGAGACAGGGGGGACGGTTCTCCCTGTCTCAGAGACAAGAGGGACAGACGTGTATCCCACTTTGGGAACGACGCAAAGGGAAACGTCCCCTTTGCGTCCTCCCGACGAGCGGCGTCGCCTGCTCAAGCGGGCCTTCAACCGCGACTTTACCGATGCCTACCTGCGCGGCCGCTCGGGCAACGAGATGATGAGCTACGAGCGGTCCAACAACCGGGGCGAGGTCGTCGGTGCCGTCGTGGGTGCCCGTACGCTGCCCGACCGCGTCACCTTCAAGCAGCGCTCCGAGGGCCATGGCCGCACCCGCCACTACACCCAGGCGTCGCTTGACATCCGCCTCGAGGCCCCGGTGGGGGAGGGCGACCTCCTCGAGGTACGTCCCCTCGCCGACCCCAGCCAGTTCTTCACTGCCCGCGTCGACGCCGATGCCTCGGCCGGTGACGTGATCCGCGTCATCGGCCCTCGTGTCGCCGAGGAGGGGAGCGTCGTGCGGGTCATCCGCTCCCAGGCGGCCTTCGACGAGGTGGACCGTGCGCTCTCCCGCGAGGTGGCGCGCAAGCGCCCCGTGTGTGCGCACGTGGTCTGCCACCTGGGCGAGCCCCTCGAGGTGACGCTCGCCTGCGCCGACGGCTCGGCCATGGTCACGGCTACGGGCCCGGTCGTGGAGGCCGCCCGCACCCGCGAGCTCCTGGAGGCAGACCTTGCCGAGCACGTCTGCCGCATGGGCTCGACGCCCCTCGAGCCCGTCTCGTGCGAGGTCGAGCTCGATGCCGGCTGCGGCATGGGCTTCTCGACGGTCCACGCCGTGCGCGCGCAGGCCTGCGACCTGCTCGAGCGGGCAATCCTCGCCCCCTGGGACGAGCGCAGCCTTCCTGAGGCGACCGCGATGCCGCACGTCTCGTCCGTGCCCGCCTCCCCGGTGGCGCCGCCCGAGGTCTGCGCGCTCGTCGCGACTCCCGAGGCCGCCCGCGCCGCCCTCTCCGCAGGAGCTGACGTGGTCTATGCCACCGCGGACGCCCTCGACGAGGAACCCGGGACATGGCCGCATGGCGTGGTGCCGGTGCTCGACGAGGTGTGCCGCGAGCAGGACCACGCCCGACTTGACCGGTGGGTGGCGTCGGGTGTCCGCGTGGCGGTGGGCAACGTCTCCGAGCTGGTGCTTGCCCGCGAGCGGGGTGCCCTGCCCGAGCTGCGCGAGACCATCCCCGTCCATAACGTCGCCTGCCTCGAGGCGCTGGCTGGCGCAGGGGCTGCCGGCGCCTGGCTCTCGCCCGAGCTCTCGCTCGACGAGGTCTGCGCCATCGCACGGTCGTCGTCGGTCCCGGTGGGCGTGTGGGCCTATGGCCGCGTGCGTGTCATGACGAGCGAGCACTGCGTCCTGCAGGCGTTGGGCCGTTGTCACGGCGACTGCCGCAGCTGTCCCGAGCGTGCCCGCGACCTCTCGCTGCGCAACATTGACGGGCACGTCCTGCCCGTGCGGACGGACGTCCACGGCCGAAGCCGCATCTGGGGCGCGACGCCCGTCGACGCCATCCCCGAGGCCACGGCGCTTGCCGAGGCGGGGGTCGCACGTCTGGGCGTGGACGCCACGCTGCTCACGGCCGAGGAGTGCGCGCACCAGGTGGCGCGCCTGCGCGCGGCCCTTGCCGGCGACCGTCCCCGCCGCGAGCGCGGTTCCTCGACGGGCCACCTCTTCTCCGAGATCGGCTGACCTGCAGCGGGCTGGGCGAAGTCCTACGAAATGCTAGGAATTTGTCAGACCACCTGTAACTTGCCTGCGCGTAGGGGTAGAATGCCCCATGTTGCAACGACGTCCCGCGGCGAACGGCCGCTTCACGAAAGGCAGACCCATGTCCGACCAGAACGCCCCCACCATCAACGCCGCCCTCCTCGAGGCCACCCTCGACGCCATCCGCCCCAGCCTCCAGGCTGACGGCGGCGACTGCGAGCTCGTCGACTTCGACTCCGACGGCGTCGTCTCCCTGCGCCTCACCGGCGCCTGCCAGGGCTGCCCCCTCAGCTCCATCACGCTCTCGGCTGGCATCGAGCGCATCCTGCGCGAGCACGTGCCCGGCGTGGAGCGCGTCCAGGCCGTCATGTAGCGACCTCAGGCGCCCGCCATGTCGCTCAACGAGATCTACTGGGCACTCGACCCCATCGCCTTCCAGCTCGGCCCCTTCGTCGTGCGCTGGTACGGCCTGGGCTACCTCGCCGGCTTCGTGCTGGCGGGCGTCGTCATCTACCGGCTCGCGCGGCGCTGGGGCCTCGACATCACGGTCGACGACGTCGTCACGCACATGACCGGCGTCTCCTTTGGCATCATCATCGGCGCGCGCATCGGCTACGTCATCTTCTACGGGCAGGGCTACTACCTGCAGCACCCGTTGTCCATCCTCATGCTCAACGAGGGCGGCATGAGCTTCCACGGCGGGCTCGTGGGTGCCGTCGTGGGAGGGTGGCTCGCCTGTCGCACCACGGGCCTCGACTTCAGGTCCATGGCCGACATGACCATCTGCGGGGCCCCGCTGGGAATCTTCCTGGTGCGCTGCGCCAACTTCGTGAACGGCGAGCTCTGGGGCAAGCCCTGCGACCTGCCCTGGGCGGTGATCTTCTCGGTGGGCGACGTGCCGCGCCACCCCTCCCAGCTCTATGAGGCGCTGCTCGAGGGCGCCGTCATGTTCCTCGTGCTCTGGGCCCTGTCGCGCCGCGTCCCGGCGCGTCCCCAGGGGACCTTCCTGGGCACGTTCCTCCTGCTGTACGGCATCTTCCGCTTTGCCATCGAGTTCGTCCGCCTGCCCGACGCCCAGCTGGGCTACCTCGCCTTTGGCTGGCTCACCATGGGGCAGCTGCTCTCGGTCCCGCTCGTCGTCATAGGTGCGATCGAGCTCGCGCTCGCGCACCGACGCCAGTGGGAGCAGGTCGGGCACGTGGACTAGGCTCTGGCCCACCGGTCGCCATAACCTGCTACACTCGTTCCAATTGCATAGCCATCACAACCGAGGGCACGGTTTGAACAGCTGTAAGGCCTAGTAGATTAAAAGGGAACCCGGTTCGAGTCCGGGACAGCCGCCACTACTGTGTTTGAGGATAGCGAGGGCATCCGTGCCATTGGCTCCGCATGGTGCGACGTCGCCATGCGCCCGAGAAGGCGCCCTCGCGCGAGTCTCCTCGCCCCGCGTGCGCGGGGCAGGCTCTGAATCATAAGTCAGGAGACCTGCCTGCCCTCCTTTGGTCCTGATGCCTCGGGCGTGTGAGCTGTCAGCCTGTGTCGTGATGCCAAGCCTCCGGCGAGCCCCGGTGGCTTGCGTCGTGCCAGCGCCAGCCCTCCTCCCGTGGTCTTGGGGCCAGGGAAGCAACCGAGAAGGGCGCCTTGATGGCACGGGCCGCGGCCCGTGGGCGCCGGGCAAAGGAGGCACGACATGTTCAAGGACAAGAAGCTCATCGCAGGCGCCATGCTGGCCCTCACGCTCGCCGTCGCGGGCTGCGGCGGCGCGCCGGCGGCAACCGAGGAGGCCCCTGCGGCCACCGACGTCGCCGAGATCACCGTCACCCAGAAGGTCGACGCCACCGTCGCCGGTGGCGAGACCTCCGAGGTCGAGGTCGCCGTCCCCGAGGGTGGCACCGTCTATGACGCGCTGGTCCTCTCCGGCGTCGACTACGCCGACCAGGACAGCGAGTACGGCATCTACGTCACCGCCATCGACGGCATTGGCGAGAACGCCAACGGCACCAACGGCGGCTGGGTCTACACCGTGAACGACGAGGAGGTCATGGTCGGCTGCACCGAGTACGTCCTCGAGCCCGGCGACGTCATCCAGTGGTCCTACATCACCTGGTAGCGACCTGAAGACGGGGCCGGTGCCTGCCGGCCCCGTCGCATCCGACGGCATGGAGACGACCGAGAACACCGCATTCGAGCCCGAGCGCCACATGGCGTTCGACTCCTCGCACCCGTCGGTGCCCGCCGCCTACCTGGCGGGCGCCCTCCTGCTGACGATGTTCGGCCTCGAGCCCATCCTCATCGCCATCTCCCTGGCGGGGGCGCTCGCGCTCTCCCTGTGCGCCCGCGGGGTGCGCGCCACGCGTCGGACGCTCGCCTGGCTCGTGCCCATGGCACTGCTCATCACCCTAATCAACCCGCTCTTCTCGGCCTCTGGCGCCACGTTGGTGCTGCAGGTCGGGCGCCTCAAGGTGCGTGCCGAGTCGCTCGCCTTCGGCGCCTGCATGGGTGGGCTCTTCTGCGCGACCGTCCTGTGGTGCGAGTGCGCGGTGCGCGTCCTCACGCACGACCGCCTGCTGGCGCTTGCGGGCGGTGCGGTCCCCACGGTCGCCCTCATGGCGTCGATGACGTCGCGCCTGGTGCCCCAGGTGCTGGCCCGCTTCCGCGACGTGACGGACGCGCGGGCGGCGGCGACCGTCGCCGGCCCTACCGGCGTCGCCGCGACCCTGCGTGCCCGCGTCGCCGACGTCGCGCGCACGAGCGGCGTCCTCCTGGCGTGGTCGCTCTCCGACTCGCTTGACACGGCGGACTCCATGCGTGCCCGTGGCTGGGCCTCGACGCGTGCACGCACCAGCTACCGGCCCTATCGCATGACGACCCACGACGCCCTCGCCCTCGCGGGTGTCCTCGTGCTGCTTGCCGCGGCCGCCTGGTGTGCCTGGTCGATCGCCGTGCCCTTCCACTTCTACCCGCGCCTGAGCCCGCCGGCCGCCCTGTGGCGCTACCTGCCCTGCGCCGCCTACGTGGCCATACCCACCATCCTGCACCTCAAGGAGGCCCTCGCATGGAGAGACTAGCCCCCGACGTCCCCGCAATCGAGGTGCGGGGCCTCTCGTTTGCCTACCCCGCGGCGTCCGGTGACGCCCCATGCGTCCTCGACGACGTCTCGTTCGAGGTCGCGCAGGGCGAGCTCTGCCTGCTCTGTGGGGCGACCGGGTCGGGCAAGACCACCCTGCTGCGCCTGATGAAGCCCGAGGTCGCGCCCGTGGGGGAGCGCTCGGGCGAGGTCCGGGTGCTGGGGCACGAGCTGTCCTCGCTCTCGACGGGCGAGTCCGCCGCGCTCGTGGGGTACGTCTCGCAGAGCCCCGAGTCGCAGGTCGTGTGCGACTCGGTCTGGCACGAGGTCGCCTTTGGCCTCGAGAGCCTGGGGATGGAGCAGGGCGAGATGCGCCGCCGCATCGCCGAGGCCTGTCACTTCCTGGGCATCGAGCGGCTGTTCCGTCGCCACACCGCCGAGCTCTCGGGGGGAGAGCGCCAGCTCGTGGCCCTTGCGGGCGTGCTCGTCATGGAGCCGCGGCTGCTGCTCCTCGACGAGCCCACGGCCCTGCTCGACCCCGTCGCGCGCGACGACTTCGCCCATGCGCTCTTCCGCCTCAACCGCGAGCTGGGCATCACCGTGGTGGTCGCCACGCACGAGCCCTGGTCGCTTGCTCCCTATGCCACCTGTGCGCTGCGCGTGGGGGAGGGGGCGGTCATGCCCGTGCCGCTCGCCGACGTGGCGAGCGCACCAGAGCTGCCCCGCATCGCGCGCGAGCTGCCGGCGGGGGAGGTGGCCGTCTCCCTGTCGGACGTCTGGCAGCGCTACGACCGCGAGGCCCCCTGGGTGCTGCGCGGCTGCTCGCTCGAGGTCGCCCGCGGGGAGGTGCACGCCCTTTTGGGCGGCAACGGGTGCGGCAAGACCACGATGCTGCGCGTCGTGGCGGGCACGCTCGGGACCCGGCGGGGGAGGGTCGCCAACGCCCTGCATGACGCGCAGGTCCTCCTTCCCCAGGCACCCGAGGCCCTGTTGGGGGCCGAGACGGTCCGCGCCGAGCTCATGGAGTGGGCGGTGTCGGGGCGCTATGGCGAGTCCGAGATGCTTTCCATGGCCGGGCGGCTCGGCATCGCCGGCGTGCTCGACCGCGACCCGCTCGACCTCTCGCGCGGCCAGCGACAGCTGGTCGCCCTCGCCAAGGCGCTGCTCCCGTCGCCTGCCCTGGTGCTCGCCGACGAGCCCACCTCGGGACTCGACATGGATGCCCGTGCCGTGGTCGCGGGCCTCGTGCGCGAGATGAGCGAGGCGGGCACCACCTTCCTCGTGGCGACGCACGACCTCGCCCTCGCCCGTGCCGTCTGCGACCGCTGCTCGCTCGTCTTCGACGGCGACGTCGCCTGCACCATGGAGACGGGGCGCTTCTTCGAGCGCAACGTCCTCTTCAGGTAGGGGAGTCGCGGTATGGGGCAGACGTCGACATGTGGCCGGATGGCGCCTCAGGGCGGCTCTGGTGGCCTCTCAGGGGTACTCTCGGCGCTCGAGGTGCCCATGCTGGTGGCTGTGCCCGGCGTGCTCATGTGGTGCGCGCTGGCGGGCGTTGGCACGGCGGCGGGGCTCACGCTCCTGGTCGCGCTGCTCTGCGTGGCGCTCTTCATGGCGAGCTACGAGGCGTCCCGTCCCACGCTGCGCCAGCTCATGCCCACGGTGGTGCTCGCGGCGCTCGCGGCGGCGGGTCGCGTGGCCCTGGCCCCTGTCCCCGACATCAAGCCCGTCTCGGCCATCGCCATCGTGGCGGGGGCCTGCCTGGGACGTCGCAACGGCTTCATGTGCGGGGCCCTGGCGGCGCTTGCCTCCAACATGTTCTTCGGGCAGGGGCCGTGGACGCCCATGCAGATGTACGCCTGGGGGCTCGTGGGCTACCTGGGTGGCGTGCTCTCCGAGCACGGGGCCTTCGA
>CAMPCT010000025.1 GCA_946647055.1 uncultured Atopobium sp.
AGGATAGTCGGGCATTCGGGACGTGGCGCAGTTTGGTAGCGCGCACGGTTCGGGACCGTGAGGTCGCTGGTTCGAATCCAGTCGTCCCGACCATGAAGACAACAGCTAGGTGGCTTGATGGCCCCTAGCTGTGTTTGTCTTTGCACCTATTCTGCGTCTAGACAGGGAACCCTTGCGCGGCCCGGCATCTTGGGTAGCACAAGGTACATGGGCTATGCGTGCGCCTATGTCGGCGTGACCAGCTAGCGCGTTGCCGCAAAGCACGTGGCGCCGTAGGCCTCCTCAAGACCTACGGCGCCGTTGCGTGTCGCCCTATCGCGTGTCCCGCCACCACTTTGGTGGCGTCTGTTGTTTAGAGCGAGTCTTGCAAAACCATTAGAAATTGAACACGTGTCCGCAGTAGGGGCACATGACGGGCGTATCCGAGCCTCCGGTCCACGTGACCCTCTTGCCGCAGTTCGTGCAGGTCGTTTCCGAGAACTGGGCGTCATCCCAAACGTCGCCGCCTGCAACCTTCTCCATCTGCTCGTCGGTGAGCTCGACGCCGTTCTCCATGGCGTACTTGACGAGCTCCTCGGTCGTCCTGAGGGTCTTGGCCTGTTCGATCTGTTCGGGGGTCAGGTTGTCGAGGTTCATGTCATGCCATCCTTTCACGTTGGGTAGCCCTCTTTGCATTGGGTGCAAACGTCGCCGTTTCACTCCTAACTAGTTATACGCGAAAGGTTTCGGTGACGTCTCAACCCTGCAAGATTTGGCCACGAACGGTCACTGTCTCATGGTTCCGCATCGCCAAGGCGGGAGACCTCTTTTCAGCCATCTTTCTTTTTATGGGACGATGCCTTGCCCGCCTGCGTATAAGGTGACAAAGGCGACACCTGGACGACGCGAGAGGAGGCGGAACGTGGACGACCGAGAGTTCGAGCTCATGCTGAGCAGGCTCCTGAGGCGCTGCATCTCTGTTGGCACCGAGGCGTTCCGCGACACGCTGCTCGCGCGCTGCCTCGCCGTGCTCAACGCGGGTGACGAGCCCTCCCTCGTCGACGACGAAGACCTCGAGCTGCTTGCCGCCGCGGGCGACATGACCGTGCCTGACCCCACCGTTATGGGCGATAATGGGGGCGAGGGTCGCCTGTCGTAGGGAAGGGTCAGCTTGTTCAGCGCTCGGGAACTCAACATCGCCATAGAGCTTTGGGGCGCGGTGCTCTGCGTCGTCGGCATTGCCAGCGTGCTCGTCCTCGAGCGAGCCGACAGGCGCTACCGCACGCTGCTCCTTGGCATGTTCGCGACCATGTTGGTCATGACGGCCGGTGACGCGTTCGCCGGAATGGGGAGGGGCCTCGTCAGGGGCCTCGCCTGGGTCATGGTGCACGTCGGCAACCTCGCCACCTTCGTGGGAGGCTTCCTCCTGGTCGCCTTCGTCACCAGGTACCTGTGCGAACGCATCGAGGAGGTCGGTGGCCCGGCATACCGTGGCTGGCGCACCGCGGTCGCGTATGCCTCGGTGACCATGTGCGTCCTCGCGGCGCTCGGCCTCTTCTACCGGATCGATGACGCGAACATCTACCATCGCAGCGACTGGTACTGGGTCGCACAGGGGTTTCCCCTCGTGGTGGACCTGGCAAACTGCGCGCTCATCTGGCGCCACAGGCGCGAGCTTGGGTCGGCGGCGCTGGTCTGCCTGACGTTCTTCGTGGTATCCCCGGCCGTTGCGTCGCTTGCCCAGATCTGGGTCTATGGCCTGAACCTCGTCGTCGTGGCGAGCGTCATCGGCCTCGTGGTGGCGTTCCTCGAGATGCAGCAGCGCTCGACGCGCATGGTCGTGGAGCGTACCGAGGCGTTGGCGCAGTCCCGGGTCGAGCTGACGGAGAGCCGCATCGCGGTCATGGTCTCCCAGATCCAGCCGCACTTCCTGTTCAACACCCTCGACACCATCTACGGGCTGGTCGACGAGGACACCGAGAAGGCGAAGGAGGCCATCGCCTCGTTCTCCCGCTACCTGCGGACCAACCTCGACTCCCTCAAGCACAACACGCCGGTGCCCATCGAGCGCGAGATGGAGCACGTGCGCACCTACCTGGAGCTCGAGCGGATGTCCGACGAGGGCCGCTTGGAATACGAGCTGGACGTGCAGGCGACCGGCTTTGACGTGCCGGCGCTCTCCGTGCAGACGATTGCCGAGAACGCGGTGAAGCACGGCCTGGGCGGGCGCGAGCAAGGCGGCAAGGTCATCGTCCGGACGCGCGAGCAGGCCACCGAGTACACGGTCGCCATCCTGGACGACGGTGTGGGCTTTGACGTCGAGGTGGGCGAGGGCTCCGGAGGCGTGGGGCTCTCGAACACGCGCGCCAGGCTCGAGGCGATGTGCGGCGGCACGCTGGACGTCACGAGCGAGGAGGGCGTCGGCACGATCGTCGTCATGCACGTTCCCAAGGCAACGGGGAGGCTCGGGACATGAGGATTCTCGCCGTGGACGACAAGGCCATGCCCCGCAGGGTGCTCGTGCGGGCGATAGGGGAGGCGGCGCCCGATGCCGAGGTGACCGCCTGTGCCTCTGCCTCGGAGGTGCTTGCCCTTCCGGACGTCACCGGCTACGACGTGGCGTTCCTCGACATCGACATGCCGGGCATGGGCGGCATCGAGCTCGCGCGGAGGCTCAAGCAGCTGAGCCCCCGCATGAACATCGTGTTCGCGACGGGCTACGGCGAGTACATGGCAGATGCCTTCGCCCTGCACAGCTCCGGCTACCTGATGAAGCCCATCACGGCCGCCGCTGTCTCTGCCGAGCTGGACAACCTGCGCTTCCCTCCCGAGCCCCCCAAGTCGGACAAGCTCGTCATCCGCTGCTTTGGGAACTTCGAGGTCTTCGTCGACGGGAAGCCCCTGGAGTTTGGCCGTGCGAAGGCAAAGGAGCTGCTGGCATACCTGGTCGACCGAAATGGGGCCATCGTCAGCCTGCGCGAGGTCGAGGCGGCCTTGTGGGAGGACCGCCCCAACAACGACGTCAGCGGGTCGTACCTGCGCACGCTCGTGACCAGCCTCAGGCGGACGCTCGAGGGCTGCGGCCATCAGGAGGTGCTGCTCAGACGCTATGGACAGCTGGGCATCGATGCCGACCTCGTCGAGTGCGACTACTTCGACTACCTAGCGGGCGACCCGTCGGCCATCATCGCCTGGCGCGGCGAGTACATGGAGCAGTACTCCTGGGCCGAGCCAACCAAGGGCAGGCTGCTCCGCTAGCCCGGATGTGTCGGTCAGCCCCAATTTGGCCCCGTTTACCGCGGAGAAGACCATCCATGAGGCGGTCTCGTTGCGGTCTGTGCCGTAGCATCCTGGCAACGGACGCCGTGAAGGGATGCGTGACATCACGGACGGGCACAGGGTCATAAGGATGGGAGACTCCCAGGCGCGTGACGCGCAGGAGTTCTCGCGGCTCTACCGCGAGAGCTATCCCATGGTGTATGGCTATGTGCGCCGCCGTATGGAATGTGACGCGGCAGCCGAGGACATCGTGTCCGAGGCATACCTGCTGGCGGCACGCTCCTTCAACCGCTATGACCCCATGCGCGCAAAGTTCTCCACCTGGGTCACGCGCATCGCAATCAACTGCATGGCAAGCCACTATCGCAGGGAGCGCGTGCACCAGCCCCTCGAGGACATCCCCGAGCGCCTGATCTCCGTGGAGGACGAGCCGAGCCTCATCGACGAGCAGGAGCTGGTCGAGCGCCTGCTTGGCGTGCTCAACGACAACGAGCGCACGGTGGTCCTGATGAAGTACCGCGATGGCAAGCGCAACGTCAGCATCGCCGATGAGCTGGGAATGAACCCCTCGACGGTCTCCACCGTGCTCTCCCGTGCGCTCGCAAAGATGCGTGATGCCTACGAGAGGAGCATGTGATGGCACCGGCCACGCCCTCGATCTTCAACCAGCGCGCCGCAGAGAAGCTCCGCAGCCCCGACGACCTCGACCGCTACGTGCGCGTGACCAACCCCAGCGTGTGGGCCATCCTCGGCGCGTGCCTCGCGCTCCTGGCGGGGCTTTTGGCCTGGGGCGTGTTTGGGTCGGTCACCACGAGCGTCGTCGCCACGGGCACCTGCGTGGACGGTCAGGCCATGTGCTTCCTCTCCGCGGAGGACGTCGCCCATGTGAACGTGGGGGACGTGGCCAGCGTGGGTGGCGTGCAGATGCGGGTCGGGGAGGTCGCCGCCGTGCCAGCCTCGCGCAGCGAGGCGGGGGAGGTCCTGGGAAGCGACTACCTGGTGTCGACCCTCGTCGCCGGTGACTGGGCGTACCAGGTGACCTTCGAGGGCGACTCCGCGACCTTGGCCGAGGGCGTGCCATTGAGCGTCAACATCACGACCGAGCGGGTCGCGCCCATCGACCTGGTGCTGGGGTAGGCCCATGGCAGGAAAGATTGCAAAGGTCCCCCAGGTCATGCAGATGGAGGCGCTCGAGTGCGGCGCCGCCTGCCTCACCATGATCCTCGCCCATTACGGGCGCTGGGTGCCGTTGGAGCAGGTCCGCGCGGACTGCGGCGTCTCGCGTGACGGCTCCAAGGCGTCCAACGTGCTCAAGGCCGCCCGCAGCTACGGCTTGGCCGCAAAGGGCATGACCTTCTCCTCCGAGGCGCTGCGCAAGAAGGCCACGTTCCCCTGCATCGTCTTCTGGAACTTCAACCACTTCGTCGTGGTGCGTGGCTTCAAGGGCAAGTACGCCTACCTCAACGACCCGGCGCGCGGTCAGGTGAGGATCCCCCTCGACGAGTTCGACCAGTCCTTCACGGGCATCGCGCTCCTGTTCGAGCCGACCGACGCCTTCGAGAAGGGCGGTTCCAAACCCGACACGCTTCGCTTCGTGGCAAAGCGCCTGGAGGGCCTGGGCGGCCCCATCGCGTTCGTCATGCTCGCGTCGGCCATCACCTCGGTCGTTGCCATCCTCAACACCTCCCTTGGCAGGGTGTTCCTCGACCACATCCTGGGCGGGGGCAACAAGGGGTGGCTCGCGCCGCTCATGGTGCTGATGCTGGTCCTCGCGCTGGTGACCGGGGTCGTCTCGGTCCTCTCGGCCGTCTACCTCGCGCGCATTCAGGGCAAGATCGCCGTGGTCAGCTCGTCGCGCTTCATGCGCCACCTGCTGCACCTGCCCGTGGGGTTCTATGCCCAGCGCATGGTGGGCGACCTGCAGCAGCGCCAGTCCACCAACGAGACGATCGCCTTCGCGCTGGTGGGGCAGCTCGCGCCCGTGCTCGTCAACATGGTGATGCTCGTGCTGTACCTCGCCATCATGCTGCGCTACAGCGTCCTGCTCACGGTGGTGGGCGTCGTCACCGCCTGCGCCAACGCCCTGATCGCCCGCTACATCTCCAAGAAGCGGGTCAACATCGCGCGTGCCGGCGCCGCAAACTCCGGCAAGCTCTACGCGACCACGGTTGGCGGCATCGAGATGGTCGAGACCATCAAGGCGGCCGGGGCCGAGACGGGCTACTTCGGCAGGTGGGCCGGATACCAGGCCGCGGTCAACGAGTCGCAGGCACGCTCGACGCGCCTGAACACCTATCTTGGCGCCGTCCCGCAGATCGTCGCCGAGATCGCGAACATCGCCGTGCTCGTGCTGGGCATCTGGCTCATCGTGGACGGCAACTTCACGCCCGGCGCCCTGCTGGCCTTCACCGGCTTCCTTGGCTCCTTCATGGCCCCCGTCAACCAGATGATCGGCCTGGGCCAGACCGTCCAGGAGATGGAGACCCAGATGGAGCGCGTCGAGGACGTCCTTCGCTACCCGACGGACACGCCGGAGGACCCGGAGCCCCAGGCGGACGTCTCGGTGCTGGGCAGGGAGAAGCTGCGCGGCGAGGTCGACCTGGAGGGTGTCACCTTTGGCTACTCGCCCCTCGAGCCGCCGCTCGTCGAGGGCTTCGACCTCCACATCGAGCCGGGGCAATGGGTCGCGCTCGTGGGTGGCTCGGGCAGCGGGAAGTCCACCATCGCCAAGCTCATCAGCGGCCTCTACCAGCCATGGGCGGGCGAGGTCCGCTTCGACGGCGTGCCCCTGGGGGACGTGCCCAACCCCGTCCTGCGTGGCTCGCTTGCCGTCGTCGACCAGGACATCGTGACCTTCGACGACACGATCTCCGACAACGTGCGCCTGTGGGACCGCTCCATCGAGGACTACGAGGTCATTCTCGCCTGCCGCGACGCCGGCATCCACGACGAGGTCGCCGCGCGCGAGGGAGGCTACTTCAGCCGCATCATGCCGGGAGGACGCAACTTCTCGGGCGGGCAGCTGCAGCGCCTTGAGATCGCCCGCGTGCTTGCCCAGGACCCGACGGTCATCATCCTCGACGAGGCCACGAGCGCCCTCGACGCCCAGACCGAGGCCGAGGTCATCAGCCACATCCGCGACCGCGGCATCACCTGCATCGTCGTGGCGCACCGCCTCTCGACGATCCGCGACTGCGACGAGATCATCGTTCTCGACGACGGGAAGGTGGTCGAACGCGGCAACCACAAGGAGCTGCTGGCCAAGAACGGCGCCTATGCGGAGTTGGTGCGCAATGACTAGGTGGATGGAGTCACAGATCGAGACCCGCGCGCGCCTTGACGCCGAGATGACGGAGCGTGCCTACGCGCAGCTCGCGGCCAGCGTGAGCGACCCGAACAGCCCGCTGGACTTTGGGATCGACGACGTCGAGCAGGCCGATGGTGCCGCACGTGCGTGCCTCAAGTACAACGGCGTCGTGCCCGGCGCGGTCCCGGAGGGTGTGCGCGACCTGGACGAGCGTCTGGACTGGCTCTGCAGGCCGACCGGCACCATGCGCCGCGAGGTCCGCCTCGAGAAGGGCTGGCAGAAGGACGCCTTTGGCGCGATGCTCGGGCGTCTTGACACCGGCGAGTCGGTCGCGCTGCTCCCCCTTTCCGTGCGGGGGTACTGCTACCTCGACCCCGTCAGCGGTCGCAAGGTGCGCATTGACGCCACCGTCGCCGAGCACATCCAACCCAGCGCGGTGCTCTTCTACCGTCCGCTGCCCGCGCGGCCGCTCTCCGTGCGCGACCTTGCCTCGTTCATCTTCCGCATCTTCGACCGCGGCGACTACCTGCTGGTCTTCATTGCCGCCCTGGTCGCCGCCCTCATCGGCCTGGTACCCGCGTGGGCGAACCGCATCGCCTTTGGCACGGTGGTTCCCTCCGGGCAGGCCTCCCTCGTCGCCCCCGTGGGGGCGCTGCTCCTGGGCGTGGCGACCGCCACCGCCCTCATCGGCGCCTGCCGCAACCTCGTGATGGCGCGCGTGTCCACCAAGCTCGACACCGTCACGGGGGCGGCGACCTTCGCGCGCGTGCTGGCGCTGCCGACCTCGTTCTTCAAGAACTACTCGTCGGGCAACCTCGCCAACCGCGTGTCCGTGGTCACCGCGCTCGCGCAGCAGATCGTCCAGCTGCTCCTGGGCGGGTGCCTCTCCGCGTTGTTCTCGCTCGTCTACGTGCTCCAGATCGGGGCGTTCGCCCCGGTCCTCGCCTTGCCCGCACTTGCCATCGTGCTGCTGCAGGCGGTGCTGACGGCGGCGGTGACCTTCGCGACGATTGGCTACGAGAAGGAGACCATGGAGGCGGGGGCGCAGCTGTCGGGCGTCGTGACGGCGCTGCTCAACGGCATCCAGAAGATCAAGCTGGCCGGTGCCGAGGACCGCGCGTTCGCCCGCTGGGCCCGTGGGTATGCCGCCTACGCAAAGCCCGCCTACAACCGTCCGGCAGCCATACGCGCGCTTCCGGCGCTGGTCGGCGTCATTGGCATGGTCGGTGGCATCGCCATCTTCTACCTGGCGGGGGTGCACGACGTGAGCGTCGCGGACTACATGGCCTTCAACGCAGCCTACGGCCAGGTGACGGCCGCCATCATGGCGCTTGCCACGATGGCGGGCCAGGCGGCGGGCATCGGCCCGATGTTCGAGATGGCGGCGCCCATCCTCGAGGCGACTCCCGAGACCGCCGAGGACCGTCCGGGCGTCGAGAGCCTCACGGGCGGCATCGAGGTGTCGGGCGTGAGCTTCCGCTATGACGAGAAGAGCCCCTACGTCCTGCGCGACCTCTCCTTCAAGGTGCGTCCGGGCGAGTACGTCGCCCTGGTCGGCAAGAGTGGCTGTGGCAAGAGCACCATCATGCGCCTGCTGCTTGGCTTCGAGACACCCGAGCGCGGCACCATCACGTTTGGCCCGTACGACGTGAGCAAGGTCAGCCTGCGATCCCTGCGCAGCCACATCGGAGTGGTCATGCAGGACGGCCGCCTCTTCATGGGGGACATCGCCAGCAACATCACCATCTCGACCCCGGGGGCGACCCTCGACGACGCGTGGGAGGCCGCCGAGATCGCGGGCATCGCGGACGACATCCGCAAGATGCCCATGGGCATGCAGACATTCGTGACCGAGGGCGGGGGTGGCGTCTCGGGAGGCCAGCGCCAGCGCATCATGATCGCCCGTGCGGTGTGCGGCAAGCGTCGCGTCCTCATGCTCGACGAGGCCACGAGCGCCCTGGACAACCTGACGCAGCGCCATGTGGCGGAGTCGCTCGACAGCCTGCGCTGCACGCGCATCGTGGTGGCGCACCGCCTCTCCACCGTACGGCACTGCGACAGGATCCTCGTGGTGGACGGGGGACGCATCGCCGAGGAGGGCACCTACGAGGAACTCATCGAGCGCGGCGGCATCTTTGCCGAGCTCGTCGAACGGCAGCGTCTGGACACGGACGAATAGGCACGGGACACAGGCACCATACAGAAGGGTGAGAGGCAATGGAGATCAAGACGAGCATCGAGGGGACCAAGGCGACCTTTGGGCTGGAGGGCAAGCTGACCGTCCAGACCGCGCCCGAGCTGGAGGCAGCCATCGACGCCGTCTCCCAGGAGGTATGCGACTTCGCGATCGACCTTGCCGGGGTCGACTACGTCTCCTCGGCCGGCCTGCGCGTGTTTGTGGCGGCAGACAAGCTGGCGATGAAGCGTGGCGGCTCCCTCGTCCTGATGCATCCGCGCGAGGACGTCACCGAGGTGCTTGAGATGACGGGGCTTGCCGACGTCCTCGTCATCGAGCGCTAGGGGTCTGATGACACCATGATGGCCGTGCTCGAACAAGGCGCGCCGCCCGAGGCCACGGGGACCCTCACGGTACCAGCCGAGCTGGAGAGGCTCGACGACGTGCTGGAGCTGGTGCATGCCGAGCTGGAGAGGCGCGACTGCCCCATCTCGGTGCAGAACAAGCTGGACATCGTCATCGAAGAGCTGTTCGTCAATGTGTGCAGCTATGCCTATCAGGACAGGGACGAGCGTGGGGACTGCCGCGTGGAATACGCCTACAGCCCCAACCCCCATACCATCACGCTGAGCATCACCGACTGGGGGATCCCCTTTGACCCCTTCGCCCGCGAGGACCCCGTCAGGCCAAAGTCCGTCGAGGACGCACCGATCGGCGGGCTGGGCATCTTCATGGTCAAGCAGCTGTGCGACGGGGTGAGATACCTGCGCGATGGCGACAAGAACGTGGTAGTGATAGGGAAGACCTGGTAGGGCGCATCGTCAGGAGGACTGGTGCGCACTGCCGCAGGACCGCGTGGCGTCCAGGTCGGACGGGAGGAAGAATCATGGCAGGAAACCTGAGCAGGAGGGGCTTCGTTGCCTCGGCAGGCGCCGCGTTTGCCGCGACGGTCATGGCCGGGTGCTCCACGGGGCAGGGCCAGGCGGATGATGCCACCGTCGAGCAGGACGGCATCGACTACATGGCCCTGGTCAACAAGCAGCACGAGCTTCCCGACGGCTGGGAGGACAAGGTCGAGATCGTCAACTTCTCCAACACCGAGGAGTGGAGCGTCGACGTCGAGGCCAAGGCATATGACGCCTACCTGCAGATGAAGGAGGAGCTCGAGGCGGACGGCGTCTTCGTCGACCTCGACTCCGCCTACCGCAGCGTGGAGGAGCAGCAGCGGATCTGGGACGACTTCACCGAGAAGTACGGCGAGGAGTACACGAGGCTGCACGTGGCGGTGCCGGGCTTCTCCGAGCACCACACGGGCCTTGCGCTCGACCTCTTCCTCATCATCGACGGGAAGGGCGTCTACTACAACGAGGACATGGTCCAGTACCCCGAGATCTGGGAGAAGATCCACGCCAGGCTCGCCGACCACGGCTTCATCCTGCGCTACCTCCCGGGCAAGAAGATCGAGACGGGCTACAGCTACGAGCCGTGGCACATCCGCTACCTCGGCGACCCCGAGGTCGCACGCGAGATCATGGACGCAGGCCTCACCTTCGAGCGCTACCTTGGCGAGCTCGACCCGGCCATCGCCGACTGCGAGGTCGACTACGGTACGTCCGAGCTGTACGAGGAGACGGACATGGACTCCGCCCTCGACGTCATCCTGGCGGAGTTTGCCGGGTGGGGCGGCTGCGTCATGCAGCGCTTTGCCTATGCGGGCGACGAGGCGTGCGGAAACGAGGAGCTTGCCTACGTCAACGAGCTGCGCGAGGCCAACACGCCCGATGTCGAGGCGTTCGACCAGGCCATCGTCTTCTCGACGAACTTCCACACCCCGGCGGACGCAGAGGGGGCATGGGAGGCCGACACGGACTACGAGGACTGGACGTGGCACCTCGGCCGCACGGGCGTGGATGGCTCCTGGCAGCTCATGACCTGGGGATTCTGCTAGGGGCGCGCCCCAGCCGGCGAAGCTCTCCCGCCATGCCCATGGCGGGCTGGTCGGCAGATGACAAAAGGGCGTCGCCCCAAGGGGGCGACGCCCTTTTAGCCGTTTGAGTCCTTGCTAGTGCATGCTGCCCGTCGGGAGGTTGCCCCACACGGTCTTGGGGTCGAAGCCCACGGGGAAGACGCTCGTCAGCATGTCACCAAACGAGTTCAGAAGCTCCTCGAGGGACCAGCTTGCAGCCGCCCCGCCGGCAACCGCCTCGAGCTGCTCGTCGTTCAGGACGAGGCCGTCCTCCGCCAGCATCGCAAGCACCTCCTTGGCGCTGGTGCACTCCCGCAGCTGCGCAAGGCGCTCCTCGGTCAGGTTCTCAAGGCTCTCAAGGCCACCAGGGTTCTCAAGACTCATGTCGTCCTCCTTGGCTCGACGCCATCCCTTCTCACCCTCTTATACGCACCGAGAGGGCGTGGCGTCTCACGGGGATGGTTGGTTCAGGGGGTGCCTGGGACGCCTGTCGGGCTAGGCGCGTGCGGCGCGAACGTCCTTGGCGTCGACCTTGAAGCCGTGGGCGCGCGCGAACTCGACGGTCGTCTCGACGGAGTTGGTCTCGCCAGCAGCCGCGACGCGGTCGCGCAGCTTCTGGGCGAGCTGGACGTCGTCGCGGAGTGCCTGCATGAACTTGTCGTATTCGCGCTTTGACATGTTGGTGCCTTTCTCATTGGCGCACCTTGGCGGCGCGCACCATTTGCCTGCCCACAAGTATAGGTCATGCGGCTTCGGCGAGGTCCTCATCGGGAAGGTCGGTCCTCTCCACGCCGTCGCCGTAGATGGTCGTCCAGTCGTCGCGCATGGAGATGGCGACCCAACCCTGCTCGGCGACCTCCTCTCGCATGGACGCGGCCTTGCTCTCGTCGCCGTACTCTCGCACGGTGTCATCGGCAATCACGAGGAAGCCGAGTCCCGGGTGGTCGGGATTCGCAGTGACGTAGTTGAGCATGGCGAAGTCCCCGCTGCTGTTGCCAAACGCGAGCACGGGACGACGGCCTATCTCGTTCTCGATGGCGATGACCTTGTTGGTCTTTCCCGTCTCTATGATGAGCGGCCCGGCGATGACGAGGTCGTCATCCTGCCCGAAGGTGTAGTCTAGGCCGTCCTCGTTCCCCTGTCCCGTGGCGACCATGAGCAGGTCGGTGCCAATCACGTGCGTGGGCTCAAACCCGACGTACTCCACGGCAAGCGCCCGCGAGACGTAGCGCTCGCAGGCCGTCACCACGTATACGTCGAAGTCGTTGGCACGCAGGTACTCGATGACCTCGACCATGGGCAGGTAGAACGACTCCGCATAGGTCATGCCCGAGAAGCCCGCCACCTCGGTGGTGGAGGCGAAGCGCAGCACGTCCGCCTCGAGTTCGTCCGACGTGCGACCCAGGTAGCTCTGCGCAAGCACGGTGTTGAGGTTCACGTCCCCAGGCACGGTTCCCGCTTCGACCTCGCCCATCACGGACGAGACGGCATCGCGCAGATCTGCCGGCGCGTCAAAGGTGGGGTCATCGAGCACGTGCCATGCGGCGAAGGTCTGGTCGATGTAGATGGGCCCGCGCTCGCAGAGGAAGGTCCCGTCCATGTCGAAGGTGGCCACGCGCTCCTCGGGCGGGATGAATCCGTCGCCCGTGGGGTCGCAGGCAGCCTCGACAAAGGACGTGAGCTGCTGGTACGCCTCGCTCTCCTGGTCCCATGACGCCAGGATGGCACGTGTGTCGACAGAAGACGACGCAGCTTCCTCCCGACTCCCCTGTGGTGCGGGGTTGGCAGCTGGCGGGGCGATCATCCGCTGTCCCGGGCCCACCAGGAAGAACGCCGATGTGCAGGCGATGCCTACCAACAGGGCGCAGAGCGCCACCAACGCCCTTGCTCGCAGCTGCGTGTCGTCTCTCATGTCGCCTTGCGTCTCCATGCTCTCTCGATTCGTCACTCGTCGGCTCAGAGCCTCTCTATGCCCCAGTCGAACACCTCATGTATCTCGTGGTCGTAGCCGTCGTAGAAGCCGACCGGCATGCCCAGCACGACGCGGGCCCCGCGATTGTACAGCACCAGCATGTGCCCGTCGTCGGTGAAGCTGAGGCCTTCGACCTCGCCCTGGCGCGTCACGTCGTCCAGCGTGCGCTCCAGCGCCACCGCGGCATGGGTCGCCCCTGCGGGTATGGTCACCCGGTAGACGTGGTCGGGTTCGTCGTAGTCGGCGTCGCCGTCATCTGCCGTCAGGTAGAGCGAGCCGTCGTGGTAGGCGACCCCTTGGATCCACTGCGGGCTTGCGTGGAGCTGGACGCGCCCCAGGTACGCGCCGGTCTCGAGGTCGTAGCGATAGAGGTAGCGGCCGGTCGCAGTCCACGAGCACATCCAGATGCTGCCCGTGCCCGGGTCCACGGCGATGCCGCTGCACTCGTCCTGGCCGCTTTCGGGGTCAAAGGCAAAGGTGCGCTTGAGCTCGAGCGTCTCCCCGTCGTACACGGCGATCTGGATGTTGGAGGCCGTCCCGTCAAGGAACAGCTCGACGCCGCAGTAGACCTCGCCCTGATAGACGTCGATGTCCCCAAGGTGGTTGACCTCGCCCTCGAAGCCCGTCTCGAAGGGGGCGTCGTTGACGGCGACCAGGTTCCAGTCGGCGTCGTAGCGGCTGAGCGTGGTCGACCCACTCACCCAGAAGGAGTCCCCCTCGGCTGCCACGCCCTGCCTGCCGTCGACCTCATGGGAACCAACCAGCTCGAAGGAATGCGCGGGCAGCAGGGAGGAGGCGTCGTCCTCGGGACGGGTGGTCGCCTCATCTCCGGGGGTCTGCGGGATCGTCTGGGAACACCCTGCGAGCAGGGCGAGGGCAAGGACGGCGGAGCAACCAGCTGCCAGCCACCTGCGACCCTCCATTCCCGTGTGCCTCTCTGCCATTGTCGTCGGACCCCTTCGCCACGTCGCCACCGATGAGAAAAACCAGTGTCGTACGAATCATATCCTGCCACGCCAGACCTGTTGGCGCCAAGGTCATGATGCACAATGATGGGGTGGGATGTCCGTGCCCGGATGATGGGCGGGGCGTATCCCTGCGTGAGGTGTTGCTGGGAAAGGAGTGCGTATGGAAACGTTGGTGTCGAGGCGTGCGGCCCTGGCGGGTGCGTTCGCCACTGCCTTGGGGATGCTGCCGCTTGCGGGCTGCGTGCGACCTTCGAAGGAGGACGCCAGCACCGAGGAGTACGAGTTCGACGACGTGACGGCCATCGAGCTCGAGCTGGGTGCCGGCGAGGTGATCGTCCGCAGGGACGACCGCCTTGCCGTCACGGTCGAGCGCGTGAACTACCCGGAGGTCATCGTCGAGGAGGTCGACGGAACCCTGCGCATCTCCGAGGGGACAGATGACGCCAAGCTGCTCGAAGCATCCGTGTGCAAGGTGGACATCACCGTGCCCGAGGGCTGTGAGCTGGACAAGCTCGACCTAGAGGTCGATGCCGGGCGAATCCTGGTCTCGGACGTGGCCGCACGCGAGGCCAGCCTCTCCTCCGAGGCGGGGGACGTCACGCTGGAGAGGGCCACGGTTGGTGACGCGACGCTCTTCGTCAGCGCCGGTGCGATAACGGTGTCGGACTTCGCCGACGTGCAGGATGCCGCCATCTCACTTGAGGCCGAGGTGGGAGAGGTCCTGTTCCTCGGCGAGGACCAGGAGGGCTCGTACCAGCAGACGGGCTCCGGCCCCTCGCTCACGGCGACGGTGGAGGTCGGAAGCGTCGAGGTCTCCTAGTCGAGGGAGCGTCTCCCCGTCGCGTCAGAGGAAGGGAATGCTGCCCGAGATGGTGACGTACAGCGCCAGCATGTAGAGGAGCATGACGCACACGAGGCTGACCAGGATGGGGATGGCTCGTGCGGCAATGAGACCCACGAACTCGCGCAGGAAGGCGTTGGGCCAGAAGTACAGCTCGTCCAAAGTCATGATGGCCTCCTTCGTCCGTTCCCCCAGGGGCTCCCGTTCTCTCCCTGCACCTTTTATACGTAGTGACGCGCGACCTCGTCCCATGCGGCCTGTGAAACGGTCGATACGCCTTTGCTACACTGGCAGCTGAAAGGTTTCGGAAGGGGAGTGGGCCATGAACATCCTCGTCGTCAACGGATCGCCCTCGGGAGACGACAGCATCACCCTGCAGACCATGCTCTACCTCCAGAGGCTCCATCCCGACCACAGCTATGCCCAGCTCAACGTGGGCAGGCGCGTGCGTGCCCTGGAGCGGGACTTCTCGGAGGCGCGCTCGGCGCTCGAGGTGGCGGACCTCATCGTCTTTTGCTATCCCGTGTACACCTTCCTGGTGCCTGCGCAGCTGCATCGCTTCGTCGAACTTGTCAAGGAGCGTGGCGTGGACGTCGCGGGCACGTATGCCACGCAGGTCACGACCTCAAAGCACTTCTACGACACCACCGCCCATGAGTTCATCCGCCAGAACTGCGCCGACCTGGGCCTTCGCTACGTCGAGGGGCTCTCGGCTGACATGGAGGACCTCCTCTCCAAGCGCGGGCAGGACGAGGCCCGGGCCTTCTTCGCGCATGTGCTCTGGGCGGTCGAGCAGGGCCTTGCGGACGAGCGTGTGGAGCCCGTGGCAAACAAGCCACTGGTAGAGGCTACCGTGCCCAGCGAGGCACCGTCCAAGGACGATGCGCATCGCGTCGCCATCGTGTGCGACCTGACGGAGGATGACGGCCCCCTCGCGCGCATGGTCGAGCGCTTCCAGGCGCGCTGCCCCTATCCCACCACCGTGGTGAACCTGCATGACTTCGCCTTTGCCGGAGGCTGCCTGGGCTGCTTCCGCTGCGCTGCCGACGGGACCTGCGTGTACAAGGATGGCTTTGCGGACCTCCTGCGCGACGGCATCCAGACGTGCGACGCGACGGTCTATGCCTTCACCATTCGCGACCACTCCATGGGCTATCGCTTCAAGCTCTTCGATGATCGTCAGTTCTGCAACGGGCACCGCACGGTCACCATGGGCAAGCCCGTGGGCTACCTGGTCGACGGGCACCTGTCCGCCGAGCCCAACCTTCGGCAGCTCATCGAGGCGCGTGCCCAGGTGGGCGGCAACCATCTGGCGGGCGTGGCCACCAACGAGGTGGCCCCCGACGCCGAGATCGACCGCATGGCCGCCGAGCTTGCCTACGCCATCGCAAACGACTACCAACAGCCTGCCAACTTCTATGGCGTGGGCGGCCTCAAGATCTTCCGCGACCTCATCTATCGGATGCAGGGCCTCATGCGCGAGGACCACCGCTTCTACAAGGAGCACGGCTTCTACGACGACTTCCCGCAGCGGCATCGTGGCACCATCGCGGCCATGTACCTCGTAGGTGGCCTCATGCGCAACAAGCGCCTGGCAAAGAGGGCTGGGAGCAACATGACGAGTGGTATGCTCATGCCCTACAAGCAGGTGCTCAAACGCGCTGAGAAGGAGTGTCGCGCGCAGAAGGCGTAAGGAGGCTCACATGGCGTTGCTGGTCGGGGCATTCCTCATCAGCCTGATTCCTTCGGTCGCGCTCTACCTCTGGCTCAAGGACCACATGAACGGGGGAGACCCGTACAAGCGTGGTTGCAGGAGGGCCCTTGCCTATGGTGCGCTTGCGGCGGGTCCCGTCCTTCTGGTCACCTTTGCCCTGCGCCTGGTCTGGGGCCTTGCGGGGCTTGGGGATGCCAATCCCATAGTGGACGCCGCCTACAAGGACATCGTCTCGATCGCCCTCTCGGAGGAGCTCTGCAAGTACCTCATGTTCAGGAGGGTGC
>CAMPCT010000026.1 GCA_946647055.1 uncultured Atopobium sp.
CCGCGAGAGCCCCGTTCGTGCTACATGTCTTCGGCCGTCTACTCCGGCACGCCGTAGGCGAGAAGCTCGTCGATGGTGACGAAGGTGTAGCCCTGCTCCACCAGGTAGGGCATGGCCTGACGCAGCCCCTCGACCGTCTGCCAGCGGTCACCGCCGCCATCATGCATGAGGATGACCTGGCCAGGCTGTGCGCTCATGAGGACCTGAGCGATGGCGTCCGAACCGGGAAGCGACCAGTCCTCGGTGTCGAGGTCCCAGCCGATCTCGGCGTCGAGATAGGGCCACAGGTTGGTGACCGCGTCGCCGTAGAAGTTGCCGCCCGGGGCACGCAGGATGTGCGAGGGCTCCTCCCCCGTCGCATCGGCAATCGCCTTGAATCCCTCGGTGACCTCCCAGATCTGCTCGTCGGCAGACATGTAGGTGATGTTGACGCCCTGGCCAGAACCGCTCGCGTGGTCCCAGGTGTGCGTGCAGATCTGGCAGCCCAGGGCCTTCTCTCGGGCGATCTGGTCGGGGTACCAGGCAATCTGCTCGCCAATGGTGAAGAACGTGGCACGTGCGCCATACTCCTCGAGGATGTCGAGGATGGCGTCGGTGGTCTCGGGCCAGGGGCCGTCGTCGAAGGTGAGGGCAATGACCTTGTCACCACCGGTATTGGCCGTGTAGACGTGGTACCCGCCGTCGATGGCTGGCGTCACGACTTCTTCCTGCCGGATGCCCGACACGTCTCCGGTGGTGATGCGACGCAGCCCGTCCTGGCCGTCGGACATGAGGTGAATCGAACCGGACCAGTAGTTGTCGAAGGTGGCGTCATCGCTCGAGTTGCCGTGGGGGATGGTCTCCTCGGTGACGGTGGAGCTCTCCGTGACGTCACCGCCGTCGTCGATCTGCACCACGGCGTCGCGCGTGAGCTCGGTCTCGAGCGTGGCGGGCTGGCCGTTCACCGTGACGACGCACTTCTCGCCGCCACCCTCGGTGCACACCGAGCCGTCGATGGCGAGCAGGTTGCCAGGCTTGGGCGATGCATAGCCCTCGTCGAGCAGCAGCTGCACGGTATCGCCCACGACCACGCCCACCTGCTGACCGTTGACGACCACCTCGAAGTGACGCATGTACTCCTGGTAGCCATACCAGCCACCGCCCGCCAGCGCGGCAAGCACGATGAGGCCAAAGATGGTGGGCAGGACGGACCTCTTCTTCTTGCGGCGGGCCTGTGCGTTGTAGAGGCCAGCGGTCGAGACGTTGGTGTAGGGGTTGTACGAGGCCGGCGACTCGATGCGCTCGATTGGCTGGGCAGTCCCGCGCGCGGGCTGACGGACCTCGACCGTCTCGGGGGACTGCTTGAAGTGGGCCCCGCTCCTCCTGCGACGGGTGCCGCCCTGCCTCGTGCTCTCGCTCATGTCATACCCCTCTCGGGATGGGTTGTCCAATGCATCCATGGTAGCAAAAAGGGATGGTGCCCCGTCCTTGCGGCTATTTGGGTTTCGAGAACACCAGGCGCATCTGCACCTGGTAGTTGGCAAGGAAGAGCACGAGGTCGACTGCCAGTTTTACCAGCATGGCCGCCGCTTGGGGAAACAGGGGTGCCAAGCCCTGGACCAGCAGGGCGGAGAGGAGCATCTGCACTATCGCCACCGCAACGAAGCGACGGGCCTGGCTGCGAACGTCACCACCCGCTTGGAACACGCGACGTCTGTTGATGGCAAAGTTGAGCGACGCGGACACCACACGGGCCAGCACCGTCGCCAGCGCCGCCCACAACACGATGCCCGCATGCCGAAACTCAGCCGAGAGCAACCCGAACAGGAGGATGTCGATCGCCGTCGTGGCAATCGACGTCGCCGAGAACCCCATGAACGTGCGAATCGTCACGAAGACGACGCGCAGCGAGTCGACGATGGGCTTGAAGTGCGTCTTGTGCTGGTCCACGCTGTCATAGACGGTCGCTATGGGCACCTCGACCACCGGCGTGTCCCGCTGGCACAGCAGCAGCATCTGCGTCTCGAACTCGAAGTGGTCGCCCTCGAGGTCGAGGCAGCGGCTCATGAGCTCCTCGGGGATGCCGCGCAGGCCCGTCTGGCTGTCCGTGAGCTTGAGACCGCAGAAGAGCCTGAGGCATGCGTTGATGAAGCGGTTGCCAAAGCGGCTCTGGCGGGGAATCCCCTCGACGCCCATGTCCCTCACGCCAAGGACGAGGCTCTTGGCATCCTGCCTGACGAACTCCTCGGCAACCGCAATGATGTCGTCTGCGATGTGCTGCCCGTCGGCGTCTGCGGTGACGCACCCAATGATGGGCGACGCCCCCAGGAGCAGGTAGAGGAACGCGTCCTTGAGCGCGCTCCCCTTGCCTAGGTTCTCGTCGTGGGCAAGCACCTCGGCGCCAAGCTCGCGGCAGCGCTCGAAGACGCGATGATGGATGTCGCCGCTTCCGTCGTCAACCACCACGATGCGCGAAACACCGCGACCGAGCAGCTCGCTCACGAGGGTGGGGAGCCCATCGTCGGGATGGACGGCAGGAATCACAATGGGGACAGACGGTCCGACCACGCACGCACCCCCTTTCGCGCTAATTGCATGATACCGCTTCAAATCGAGCAGTCGGGGTACACTACGAGCAACGCGAGGGATGCCCGGTGTGACCGGGCCCTATCGAAAGGAAGCCACCATGGCAGAAGAGTTCAGCATGGACGCCGCCAAGCAGGCAATCGAGGAGGGCATCGCCCAGGCCCAGGAGCTCCTGAACGACCCCGAGAAGATCGACGCCCTGCTGGGCGACATCGACCAGAAGATCATGGGACTGCCCGAGACCATCAAGACCGGCCTCATCGCCATCCCCACCATGGCATCGATGATCAAGGCCTACGTCACCAAGGAGTACCCCGAGGTCTCGCCCAAGGTCGTCGCCTCCATGGTCGCCGCCTTCCTGTACCTCGTGAAGGGCAAGGACCTCCTGCCCGACGGCATCCCCGTGCTTGGCTATGCCGACGACCTCGCCGTCATCGCGCTTGCCGTGAAGCTCAACGAGCCCGAGCTCGAGGCCTTCAAGGCCTGGCAGGCAACCAAGGGCGTCGGCACCGTTGGCATCGAAGCCTAGGCTTGGCGCGCGGAGGGGGGCGTGACGGGTGTCGCGCCCCCTCACACGTAAGGCACACGCATGAGCATCTCCAAGATCCTTGGCCGTCTGGCCAGGGCTTCCACCCCCGCGCCCACCATCGTTGCCATCTCCACGGCAGCAGCTGCCGCCATGGCTGCCGGCGAGCACGTCCTTGTCGCCCCCATGACCGGCGAATGCATCCCCATGCAGGAGGTTCCCGACCCGCTGTTTGCCTGCGAGGCCCTGGGCGGTGGCGTTGGCATCATCCCCTCCGACGGCCGGGTCGTCTCACCCGTCAACGGCACCGTCATCGCGACCTGCGACACCAAGCACGCCATCAGCATCAAGTCCGACGACGGCATAGAGGTCCTCGTCCACTGTGGCATCGACACCGTCGAGCTCTACGGCTCGCCCTTCGTCGTCCATGTGGCCCAAGGCGACCACGTCAGAGCGGGCCAGCTGCTCATGGACGTCGATCTCGATGCCATACGGGCCGCCGGGAAGGACACCGTGACCCCGGTCATCGTCACCAATCAGCATGAGTTCGCATCGCTCGAGGTGACCCCCTCTCGCCTCGTCGAGGCCGGTGACCTGCTGATCACGCTCGCGTAGCGTCATCGCCGGAGTCCGGCCAAAGACAGTGACGACCACGTTTTGAGACACTGTCAGGGCGCAGCCCTCACATGACATGAAATTCTCCTCGCGACCTGCGCATCCTTGGCGATTCGCCCTGCACGGAGGTTTATACTTGCAATGGTGCATTTGCCCATTTTGTCAAGTGGCATTCTGTTGCGTTGTAACTCCGACTCGGACCGCATGCCACCCGCAAGGTCGCCCGCACCAGAGCCATGGCAAGCACACCGGAAGGTACGTACAGGAGAGGCGGCCCCCGCCAGGACCACCTCGTAGGCCTCGAGAGGAGCACGACATGCATTCCGTCACCGCACTGGGAGAACTGCTCATCGACTTCACCGACGCCGGGACCTCCCCCGCCGGACAGAAGCTCTTCGAACGCAATGCCGGCGGCGCGCCCGCCAACGTCTTGGTCGCGCTCTCGCGCCTGGGCCACAAGGTCGCCTTCATTGGCAAGGTGGGCAACGACATGCATGGCAACTTCCTGCGCGCCACGCTCGAGGCCGACGACGTCGACTGCACGGGCCTCGTGATGGATGACGAGCACTTCACCACCCTGGCGTTCGTGGCCCTCTCTCCCGAGGGCGAGCGCAGCTTCTCGTTTGCCCGCAAGCCCGGCGCCGACACCTGCCTCTCGGTCGACGAGCTTGCCCGCGACGTCATCCGCGACAGCCGCGTCTTCCATGTGGGCTCCCTCTCCCTCACCGACGAGCCCGCCCGCTCCGCCACCCTCGCGGCCCTCGACTGCGCACGCGAGGCCGGCTGCGTCATGAGCTATGACCCCAACTACCGCGCGAGCCTGTGGAGCTCCCCCGAGGTCGCTTCCGAGCAGATGCGCTCCATCCTCCCGTACATGGACCTGATCAAGATCTCCGCCGAGGAGTGCGAGCTGGTGGCCGGCGAGCCCACTCCCGAGGCCGCGGCGGCAAAGCTGCTCGCCAACGGTGCCAAGGTCGTGGTGGTCACGCTCGACGCCGAGGGTGCCTTTGTCGCCTGCGCCGACGGCTCTCGCGTGGTGCCGAGCTTCCATGTCGACCCCGTCGACACCACGGGCGCCGGCGACTCGTTCTGGGGCGGCTTCCTCACGGCCTTCTGCGAGAGCGGGCTCGCACCTGAACAGGTCGGCATCGAGCAGGCTGCCGGCTTCGTGCGCTTTGGCAACGCCGTGGCGTCGCTCTGCGTGCGCGGCCGCGGAGGCATCCCCTCCATGCCCGCCCGTGCGGATGTCGAGGATTTGCTGAAATAAAACCAAATAAGGATTCAGCCTTTTCGTGCAGACGCAAAAGAGGCCATATAATCGATGGGCTAACACTGAGTGAGAACGGAGTGGCCCATGAGCGATGTCCTCGAGCGATTCCTGCGCTATGTGCAGATCGGCTCGCCATCCAACCCAAACAACGAAAGCGTCGTGCCCTCGACGGAGTGCCAGCACGACATGGCACGCCTCCTCGAGGCCGAGCTCATCGAGCTGGGGCTCTCTGATGCCCGTGCCGACGAGCATGCCTATGTGACGGCAACCGTGCCCGCCTCCGCAGGCTGCGAGCACCTGCCTGCCCTGGGCCTGCTCGCCCACATCGACACCTCGTCCGACGCCCCTGGGTTTGACGTGAAGCCCCACATCGTCCACTACGAGGGGGGCAACCTGGTTTCCGGCGTCGTGAACGGCAAGGTCATCGAGACCACGCCCGAGGACGCCCCCATCCTCGACAAGCTCGTGGGCCACGACATCATCGTGTCCGACGGCTCGACGCTCCTCTCGGCAGACGACAAGGCCGGCGTCGCCGAGATCGTATCCCTCGCCGCACGTCTCAAGGACCACCCCGAGCTGCCCCACCCCACGCTCAAGCTGGCCTTCGTCCCCGACGAGGAGATCGGCCACGGTGCCGACCTCCTCGACATCGAGGCCTTTGGGGCAACGTGGGCCTATACCGTGGACGGCGCCTTTGACGGCGAGGTCAGCTGGGAGACCTTCAACGCCGCCTCCGCCCGCATCACCATCAACGGCACGCAGGTCCACCCCGGCTCCGCAAAGGGCATCATGGTGAACGCACTCACGCTGCTGCGTCAGTTCGACGCGATGCTGCCGCAGGACCAGCGCCCCGAGAACACCGACGGCCGCGAGGGCTACTACCATCTGCACGGGGCACAGGGCACCCCCGCCCATGCCGAGGCGTACTACCTCATCCGCGACTTCGATTCCGACAGCTTCGAGGCCCGCAAGCAGCTCATCCGAGATGTCGCGGCACTCCTCGACGAGCGCTATGGCTCGGGCAGGGTCGAGGTCGAGATCCGCGACGAGTATCGCAACATGGCAGAGCACATCAAGGACAAGATGTTCCTGGTCGACAACGCCATCGCCGCCAACGAGGAGCTGGGCATCGAGCCCATCGTCCTGCCCGTCCGCGGCGGCACGGACGGTGCCCAGCTCACCTATCGTGGCCTCCCCTGCCCCAACCTCGCAGCAGGTGGCCTGCAGTTCCACTCGGTTCGCGAGTTCATTGCCGTGTCGAGCCTCGACAACGGCGTCGACATGCTCGAGCACCTCGTCGCCAAGTTCGCCGTCGAACAGTAGGGTTGGCACACGCCGCCCTCTTTGCGGGACCCCTGGGGCTATCCCCGGGGGTCCCGTCTTTCGTCGAGGGCCCTCAACCCAGCTTGCGCACGCGCCGGTCGTAGGTGATGAGACCGTTGGTCTCCTCCTCGACGTCCGTGAGCTGCGTGTACACGAAGCCGGCCAGTCCCTGCACCTCGAGCGCGTCCGCCCGAGCCAGCAGGTCGCGCACACCAGCCTCCCATGCCGCCTCGTCATCGAACTGGGCATACCCGTAGGCTCGTGCCAGCGAGCTATGCCCGTCCACATGCCAGGTGAGGCCACCAAACTCGGAGACGACCTGCGCGCGACTCGAGTCCGAACCCAGCGGGTCGCGGAACAGATGCATGCCCCGGAAGTAGTTGTGCACGGCGAAGAAGTCGCCCGATCCCTGGTCGTACCAGCCGCTCGCCGAGAGCACCGGTCGCGTGGGGTCGAGCGCGCGGACCATCTCGGTCTGCTCGGCGGCACAGAACTGTCCCCAGCTCTCGTTGAAGACGACCCACGCGATCACGCAGGGATGCTCGGAGAGACGACGCACCGTCGTGCGGCAGGTCTCGAGCCATTCGCTGCGGTAGCGTTCGTCACCTGCGGCGAGCTTTGCCCAGGCGGCAGGCGTGTCATCACGCATGCGCGACCATGATGCCTTGAACAGCGTCGGCTTCTGCTGGGTCTGCCAGTCCGAGAGCGGGCTGCCGCCACTGGGCATGTCCTGCCACACGAGCATGCCAAGGCGGTCACACGTCGCATACCAGCGGTCCTGTTCCACCTTGATGTGCTTGCGCAGCAGGTTGAAGCCCATGTCGCGCGCTGTCTGGACGTCCGCCTCCATTGCCGCCTCAGAGGGTGGGGTGAGCAGGCCGTCCGGCCAGTAGCCCTGGTCGAGCAGCCCGCGCAGGAAGAGGGGCCTGCCGTTGAGGAAGACCCGCGAGACGCCCTTGGAATCCCGCTCGACCGAGACCGAGCGGAAGGCGACATAGCTCGTGACCTCGTCGCTGCCAAGGCGGACCCGCACCTGGTAGAGGTGGGGGTCGTCGGGTGACCACAGGTGGGGCATGCCAAAGCGCATCTCGGCCGTCACGTGCGCCTGGTCGACGGGGGCCTCGAACGTCGCGCCATCGACCTCGACCACGAGCGCCGAGGCCAGCCCGTATGACGGGATTCCCGCGACCTGCGCCTCCACGCGGAGGACGCAAGCGTTGGGATCGGCAACGAGCCGCAGGTCAGAGATATAGGTGGATGGCACCGCCTCCAGCCAGACGTCCTTCCAGATGCCCGACTGGGCGGTATACCACATGGTGCCGCGGTCGAGGCGCTGCTTGCCGCGCAGCTGCGTGCCCGTCTCGCTGGGATCGAAGACGCAGAGCTCGAGCGTGTGGTCGCCAGCCGTCAGGGCCTCGGTCACGTCAATGACAAAGGGCAGGTAGGCACCCTCGTGCTCGGCAAGCTTGACGCCGTCGAGCCACACGGAGCAGGCATGGTCGACGCCATCGAAGTGCAGGAGGTATCGTCCGTCCTCGAGCGTCGGCGGCACCTCGAGCTTGCGCCGGTACCAGAGCAGCTGCTCCGGCCTCAGCTGTCGCCCAACGCCAGAGAGTCGCGCCTCGGGCGAGAAGGGCACGAGGATCTCTCCCTCCATGACAGCGGGCGGGCACGCCTCGCGCCAGGCATAGGCCGCATCGGGGCTGCTTGCGAACGCATACTCCCACCAGCCGTTGAGGCTCTGCCACGAGTCACGGGCCATCAGGGGCCGCGGGTGGCTGTCCCCATAGGGCACGTACGCGGGGTCGGCGGATGCCGCCACGACCTCGTCCCCCCACTCGGTCATGAGCGGGGCAAGCTCCTCCTGCGGTCGCTTCCCCTGGATGCTGCCGATGACGCGCCTGAGGTCGAGGTCCATGTGCGTCTCCTCGTGTGGGACAATGGGATGGATGGGCACCGTTCCCATTGTCCCACACGAGGAGGCAACATGAAGAGAATCTTGGTCATGGCGACCGGTGGCACCATCGCCTCGACCGCGGCCGACGATGGGCTCGCCCCATCGCTCACCGGCGAGGAGCTGCTGCGTAGCGTGCCCCAAGTGGCCGAGCTCTGCGAACTCGACTTCGTCCAGCCCATGAACATCGACAGCACCAACATGCGCCCCGGTGACTGGATGCGCATGCGCGACATCATCGTCGACCGCTACGACGACTACGACGGCTTCGTCATCCTTCACGGCACCGACACCATGGCCTACACCGCCGCAGCCCTCTCCTACCTCATCCAGGCGAGTCCCAAGCCCATCGTGCTCACCGGGTCGCAGCAGCCCATGGGCTACCCCTTCACCGATGCCAAGCTCAACGTCTTCCAAAGCGTCCTCTGGGCCACCGACGAGGCGAGCCACGACGTCTCCGTCGTGTTTGGCGGCAACGTCATCCGCGGGACGCGCGCACGCAAGCAGCGCACGATGAGCTTCAACGCCTTCACGAGCGTCAACTGCCCCCCGCTTGCCGTCATCCGTGGTGACCGCGTCGTGCGCGCCGGCGTCACCGTCCCCTCGCGCACCGATGGCCCCCACTTCTACGACCGCCTCGACGAGCGCGTCATCGTCATCAAGCTCACGCCCGGCCTCAACCCCCGCGACCTGCACCTCCTCGAGGGAAGCTACGATGCCGTCATCCTCGAGACCTTTGGCATGGGTGGGGTCCCCTCATATGCCGACTCGTCCTTCGAGCGCGCGATCTTCGAGTGGGTGGACTCGGGACGCTTCGTGGTGATGACCACGCAGGTGCCCGAGGAGGGCGTCGACCTTGGCGTCTACCAGGTCGGTCGTCCCTATGCGGACCATCCGGGCATCCTGCGCGGTGCGGACATGACGACCGAGGCGCTCGTCGCAAAGACCATGTGGGCCCTTGGTCAGACCCATGACCCATCCACGATGGAGGAGCTCTTCTACCGTCGCGTCAACGGCGACCGCGCGGAGGAATGAGCCCGTCTGTCAAATCCCCAGACGCAATCCAAAGGGTCGCCGTCGTGTGCGATTTGTGCCCGTCCATGCCTTTTATCCAACCATACAAAGCAGTTATGCAACTTTTAACCTACGTCGCCAACGAAACGCAGCTTACAAATGGCACAATACTCACAACCCAGACAGACCACCCGCACAACCAAGCCACAAGGAGAGAAGCCATGCCCGAGTCCATCCGCAAGGTGAACATCATCGGCCACCTGCATCCCGACACCGACAGCATCTGCGCCGCCATCTCGTACGCCTACCTCAAGAACCAGACGGGCGAGAACATCCACGAGGCACGCCGCGCCGGCGCGCTCAACCGCGAGACGGTGTTCGTGCTCGACCACTTCGGCTTCGAGGAGCCCCAGATCATCACCACCGTCACGCCGCAGATCAAGGACTGCGAGATTCAGAAGCATCCCGGCATCGACGGCGAGATGAGCCTCTTCGCCGCCTGGAACCACATGCGCGAGATCAAGCTCGACACGCTCTGCATCACCGACGGCGACAACGACATGCTCGGCCTCATCGCGGTCAAGGACATCGCCAACGCCAACATGGACATCTTTGACACGAGCGTCCTCGCAAGCGCGCACACCAGCTACCTCAACATCCTCACCACCCTCGATGGCAAGATGGTCGTGGGCGACCCGAACGACCACGTCGGAAACGGCAAGGTCTGCGTGGGCACCACCCCCGAGCTCATGGAGACCGTCGTCGCGCCTGGTGACATCGTGCTCGTCTCCAACCGCTACGAGACCCAGCAGTTTGCCATCGAGAGCGGTGCCAGCTGCCTCATCGCCTGCCTCGACTCCAACGTCTCGAGCCGTGTCGTCTCCTCTGCCCAGGAGCACGGCTGCGCCATCATCACCACCCCGTACGACACCTACGCCGCCGCCCGCCTCATCTCCATGTCCATCCCCGTCCGTGCGAAGATGCTCCCTGCCGAGAAGATCCTCAAGTTCAGCGTCAACACGCCCGTCGACGATGCCCAGAAGACCATCGCCCATTCCCGTCACCGCTTCTTCCCCGTCATCGACGAGGCCGGGCACTACACGGGCCTGGTCACCTCGCCCAACCTGATCAACCCCAACAAGAAGCACGTCATCCTCGTCGACCACAACGAGCGCTCCCAGGCCATCGACGGGCTCGAGCAGGCCGTCATCATGGAGATCATCGACCACCACCGCATCGGCTCGATCGAGACGGACGGTCCGGTCTACTTCCGTGCGGAGCCCAAGGGCTGCACCTGCACCATCATCTATGACATGTTCCAGGAGCAGGGCGTCGAGATTCCCGCCAACATCGCGGGCCTCATGCTCTCGGCCATCCTCTCCGACACCCTGATGTTCCGCTCCCCCACCTGCACGCCGCGCGACAAGTACGTGGGCGAGCAGCTGGCCAAGATCTGCGGCGAGGACATCGAGTCCTATGCCGACGCCATGTTCGACGCCGGCTCCGACGTCTCGGGCCGCACGGCCGAGGAGGTCTTTGGCCAGGACTACAAGCTGTTCTCGCGCGGCAATGCCCACTTTGGCGTGGGCCAGGGCAGCTACATGACCGAGGCCAGCCGCAAGAAGGCCGAGGAGCTGGTGGGCCCGTACCTCGAGACGGCAGCCAAGGCCGATGAGATCCCGCTGGTCTTCTACATGTTCACCGACGTCAAGAGCCAGGTCACCGAGATGCTCTACTACGGCGAAGGCGCAGACGAGGTTGTCAGCCGCGCCTTTGGCGTCGAGGCAAAGGACGGCATGGCCGTGCTGCCAGGCGTCGTGAGCCGCAAGAAGCAGGTCATCCCCGCCCTCATGGCGACACTCCAGAACATCCAGAAGGAAGACGAGTAAGCGCCTCGCCTGAATGCGTGTCTGAGGGGATGGGCCGCTTGTCGCCCGTCCCCTTTTCATGTCCCGACCGTTTGCGGGTTGGGACCGTGCCACGTGACGGAAACCTCGCTCCTGAAACTACAATTGCATCGACAGGCACATGACGTCACGCCCCGGCGAGGAAGGACCCGACCATGGCCCAGCTTACCTGCGAACTCTGCGGCAGCACCAGCTTTGTCAAGAAGGACGGCATGTTCGTGTGCGAGTCCTGCGGCACCAAGTACACCGTCGAGGAGGCCAAGGCCCTCATGGCGCAGCCGCAACTCACCTGCGACCTGTGCGGCAGTGTCGACTTCGTCAAGGAGGGCGGCTTCTTCGTGTGCCAGAAGTGCGGGGCCAAGTACTCCGTCGATGACGCGCGCGCCATGGTAGCCGGTGCACCCGCCGCGAGCGGACAGCTCACCCTCAACTCCGCCGCCGACTTCAACCCCGATGCCGTCAACACCGGAGCGCTTGGTGCGGCGGCGGTCAACAACTACGCCTGCCAGGCCTTCCAGCTGCTCATGTCCGACTTCAAGAAGCTCCAGCACCCCTCCGAGAAGGCCCTCGACGACCTGGTGGCCAAGACCCGCGAGTGCCTGATGCTCCTCGATGGCGCCGGACGCCTCGACCCCAACGACCACGTCCTCGACCTGCTCATCTTCAAGAACGCCGACGAGATCGTGGACTGCGTCGACAGCCTCAAGTACTACGAGAGGGACAAGGACGGCAAGTTCCAGAGCCACTTCAAGCTGGGCCTCAACAGCGCCCTCAAGATTCCCGGCCAGCGCGACTCCTGGGATGACATGGCAAAGCCGCACCTCGAGGCGATCCGCCAGGTCTGGCTCGAGACGCATCCCGCCGAGGCCCAGGCTCGCGAGGACCTCTACCAGCAGACGCTTCCGCTCGAGGCCGAGCTCGCCGCCCTCCGCGACGAGAAGAGCAGCCACGGCTTCTTCGACTTCTCCGGCAAGCGCGAGGTCAAGGATCGCATGAAGCCCTACCAGGAGCAGCTCAACAACCTCAATACCCAGATTCGCAAGTATGACCGCATGGCCGAGGACTACGCCGACGACCTGCTCGCCGAGCTCTCCCGCGCCTGCATCCGCCTCAACTTCTAGCTCGACAACGGTACAAAGGTATCAGGTACCTTTGTCCACTAAAGGTCATTGTGTGCGGGCTCGGCAGACCGGGCCCGCAACTGTTTTCTGGTGCGGTATGTTCCCATTCCTCATCTCTGGTCACAGCGCTCGCATGCCGCATCATCAGTTGACGAAAATGAGCGCCTGCAAAGGCGTGCTATACTCTTCTTTCAATGGTTCGAGGAGGCTTCATGGCAAGTAGGGTCACCATCCAAGACATCGCCGACGCGCTTGGTCTGTCACGCAATACGGTATCGAAGGCACTCAACAACTCCGAGGGCCTCGCCGATGCCACGCGCGAGCGCATCCTCCAGAAGGCGGTTGAGATGGGCTACAAGCAGTTTGCCTACGTGCGCGACCTGATGAACGCGCGTGACAGCCTGTCGTCCGCATCCGCTCCCCTTGCCAATGGCGACAAGCGCGAGGTCGCCCTCATCACCACGGCCTACCTGGCAGCACCGCACTTCGCGTCCCTCATGCTCGATGCCTTCCAGAACGAACTCTCGCAGCTTGGCTACACCCTCAACACGCATCGCGTGACCAGCGCCAACCTCGAGAACCTCAGCCTCCCTGTCACCCTCGACCTCGACCGTGTCGTCGCCATCATCTGCGTCGAGATGTTCGACTGGGCCTACGACACGATGCTCTGCGACCTTGATGTCCCCATCCTCTTTGTCGATGCTCCGGCACGCCTGCACGGGAAGTACCTACCGGCAGACCAGCTTTACATGGAGAACATCCCGCAGGTCACGGAGCTCGTCAACGGCATGCTCGAGCGAGGCTACCAGCGTATTGGCTTCATTGGCGACTGGGAGCACTGCCAGTCCTTCTACGAGCGTTACTCCGCCTTCCGTTTTGCCATGCTCATGGCCAACGTCCCAGTAAACTCGCTCCACTGCATAAGGGAGAACCATCTTGACGGAATCCGCAGCTGCCTGAAGACAGCTGGCAGCCTTCCCGATTTCTTCGTCTGTGCGAACGACTTCGTCGCACTCGTTGCGCTTCAGGCGCTTCGCGAGATGGGATTCGACGTCCCCCGAGATGTGATGCTCGCCGGCTTCGACGACTCCGCCGAGTCGCGCAGGAGCTTCCCGGCACTCACCACCATCCACATCCATACGCAGGCCATGGCCTACTCTGCCATCGAGCTCCTCCGCATGCGCATCGAGGAGCCCTCGCTCGACTTCAGGCACGTCTACATCGAGACCGACCTAATCCACCGCGCATCCACCAAAAGAGATTAAACGGGGAGCCGCATGAGCATCTTCTCCTACGAAAGCAAGGTCAGCAGAATTCTCTTCCACATCGCGGACAGCTGCTACCTCAACCTCCTCTGGTTTGTGTGCTCGATTCCCATCTTCACCATCGGTGCCGCCACCACGGCGCTCTACGACGTCGCGATTCGCATCGCCGAGAACCGCGAGGGCGACGTGGGGCAGCAGTTCTTCAGGGCCTTCAAATCCAACTTCCGACAGGCGACCGCCATCTGGCTGCCGCTGCTCGCCCTTGGCATCTTCCTCATCGCCGACCTCGTCATCCTCGTCAGGCTTCGCGCCGCCTCCACCGGGGCGATCGCCGTTTTCTGGACGATCATCCTCGCTCTCGTCATCGCATCGTGCATCGCATACACGATCGAGCTCATGTTCGTCTTCCCGCTCATCGCACGCGTCGAGAACACCAACCGTGCCATGGTGGTCAACGCCCTGCTCATCGGCACGCACTACCTCAACTGCACGCTGGTGGTCTTTGCCATCCACTTTGTCATGGCGGTCATCGCCATCAGGTTCTTCACGCCCATCCTCATCTTGGGAGAGGGGCTCTGTGCGGTCCTCAGCGCGTACTTCTTCTCTCCGGTCATCCTCGTCAGCGCCACCAAGCCCGAGGACGCAGATGGCAAGGGTGACGCAGAATGAAGCTCCCCGAGCATGAGCTTGAGGCCCATCGTGCCGCATTTCGCGAGATGACCGTCCCCGAGAAGGCCGACTACATCTTTGCCTACTACAAGCTGCCCCTCGTCCTCATGCTCATCGCCGTCGTCGCAATCGGGTCGGCGATACACATCAAGCTCACCCACAAGGACGCCCTCCTCTATGTGGCGCTCATCAACGTCGCCGACGACGAGCAGCTCGATGCTCCCCTCAACGATGGCTATGTCGCCTTCGTCGAGGGGGACCCGAGGAAGTGCGAGGTGTACTGCTACCACGCTCTCTACCTCTCGGACCCTAACGACACGGCCGACCACCAATACTCGTATGCGTCGCGCATGAAGGTCATGGCGTCGATTGCCGCCGAGGAGCTTGACGTCGTCATCATGAACCGCGACGCCTATGACCTGCTCTCGAACAGCGGTTACCTCATGGACCTCTCGCCCGTGCTCGCGGACGACCCCACGCTAGGCCCCTTGCTGGTGACCAACGTGGTCGTCCTCTCTGACAATTCGGTCGAGGTCGAGCTCGGCGAGGCAGACACCTACGTAGCCGAGACGACCGAGGAGGCAAACGCCATCGATGCCTCGTCGATGCCCCTGTTCGCCGACTACACCGGCGAGGTGTACTTTGGCGTGATCGGAAACTCGCCCCGCATTGATGAGGTGTGCTCCTACCTCAACTACCTTTCGAGTGCCCGCTGATTGCCTGGCCCCCCATCCCCTGATGGCAATGGTGCCCCGACCTCGCGGAGGCCGGGGCACCATGGAAGGGGGTCTGGTAAGATGGCCCCTCTTGGACTCTTAGAAGTCGTAGTTCTTGCAGACCGGCTCGTGAGCCGCGGCAGAGGCCTCGTCGTACCAGACGAGGTTGCGCTCGGTCGTCTTGTCGAAGAGCTGGATGAGGTCCGGGTCGGTGGTGAAGTTCACCGTGGCGCCCATCGACACGTCGGTCTCGAGACCAACGGTCGGGACGACCATGACGACCTCGTCCTCGTTGGAGCGAGCGTGGATGTTGTACTCGGAGCCCATCATCTCGGAGACCTCGACCTCGGCGGTGAGCTCGCCCTCGCCCACGGTGATGTGCTGCGGACGGATGCCGGCGATGATGTCGCAGGGACCCACGCCGTTCTGCTTGAGGGCCTTCTGCTCGAAGTCGCTCAGCTTGAACTTGACGCCACGAATCTCGGCATAGTAGACGCCGTCCTCGAGCAGGAGCTTGCAGTTGTCGAAGAAGTTCATGACGGGCATGCCGATGAAGCCGGCGACGAACAGGTTGACGGGCTTGTTGAAGACCTCCTGCGGGGTGCCGATCTGGTTGACGTAGCCGTCCTTCATGATGACGATGCGGTCGCCCAGGGTCATGGCCTCGGTCTGGTCGTGGGTGACGTAGATGAACGTCGTGTTGATGCGCTGACGCAGCTTGATGATCTCGGCACGCATCTGGTTGCGGAGCTTGGCGTCCAGGTTGGACAGGGGCTCGTCCATGAGGAAGACCTTGGGGTCACGGACCATGGCGCGGCCGATGGCGACGCGCTGGCGCTGGCCGCCGGAAAGGGCCGCGGGCTTGCGGTCGAGGTACTGCGTGATCTCGAGGATCTCGGCGGCCTCGCGCACCTTGCGGTCGATCTCGGCCTTGGGGGTCTTGCGCAGCTCGAGCGAGAAGGCCATGTTCTGGTACACGGTCATCTGCGGGTACAG